>JANPKN010000301.1:0-11775 GCA_031426075.1 Sphingomonadaceae bacterium | reverse complement strand
TGCGGAATCGCCAGCACTTTGCCGCCGGTTACCCTCTCATAATTATCCATGTAGTCCCACAATTGGCTGACAGGTGTGTCACCCTGGCCCGGATCATACGGAAGAACCTTGTCTGTGCGGCTTTTGCCGTCGCGGAACATGACCACGCGATGCAGATTGTTGCCGCCGGGCATCAACGTATATTCAAAACCCATGAAGGCCGTGAATTTGCCAGGGTCATTATAACGTTCGACAAGCGCGCTGTGGCCTGTCCAGATATTGGTTGTCGTCTTGCGCTGTCTTTCGGGGTCGGTCAGCGCGGCGGGAAGGTCATTCCGGCCGACACGGTCGATGAGCTCAGCAGTCACCCGCTGCATGCCGTCCTGCCCCTTATGCATTTCGGTATGCCAGCGTTTCAGCGTTGGGTCGCGAATGAGAAATCCGGGCGCGTCGTATAAAGCCTTAGTCGCTCCAAGCCCGCCGGAGTGGTCCGCGATCACGAGGAAATCGAGCGGGCGTTCCAGCTTCGCTTTCATGCCGCCCGTAGAGGTTATCTCCTCGCCGCGGGCAAAGCGCAGTGCCTCTTCGGGACCAAGCTTTACACCAAAGCCAAAGGCGTCGATGGAATTGGCAGTGTGCACATGGGTATCGCCCCACAACACCATATTGGCGGGACCGGAGGTCACTTCGATGTCAGACGACGCTTGCGCCATGCGGGAGTCGTCCATGATACTTTTTTCGCGATATTGCACCCACCCGTACGCGAGACCCGCACCAACGGCGACAACAGCGACGGTACCCAATATAATCTTGCGTATTCTGGCCATTTCACATTCCCCCAACGCCGAGATGCGGCGGAAAAACCGGTTGGTCAAGATGCGCCTAAATGACGTTACGTCATTGGCTGCTTCATACTCCACAGAAAGCGGGCGGGACGACGATCGTGCACCTCAGCAAGCCCGATTTCCTGTTTGTCCGAGCCCATGATCGATATTGCACGATAGGTCCTGAACAAACGGTCCCATATCGTCAGGGCGAAACCAAAATTATGTTTCTGTTCATCGACCAAGGTGCTGTGGTGGACCAGATGCATGTCGGGGGTCACCAACACCAGCCGCAACAGGCGATCCAGTTTTCGGGGCAAGCGAATGTTGCTGTGGTTGAACAAGGCATTGGCGTTGAGCCAGATTTCAAACGCCAAGGCAACGATCAATGGCACGCCGAGTAACGCAACGATGGCAGATTTATAAAATGTTGATACGACCAGTTCGAACGGGTGGAACCGCAACGCGGTGGTGACATCCAGATCGCGGTCGCTGTGGTGGACGGCGTGTATGCGCCACAGCAAAGGGTTATGGTGCATGGCAAGATGCTGAAACCAGACCGCGAAATCGAGGACGATAAAGGCAATTGCCGCCTCAACCCAAAAGGGCAAGGCTATCAAATTCAGCGCGCCAAACTGATGCGTACCTGCCCATGTCGCGGCAACCCCGATGACAACAAAAAACGACAGCAGCCGACCCACCACTGCATTGCTGACGAAGAACAACGCGTGCGTAAGCCACCGCGGGTTTCGGCCAAGCACTAGATCGCGGCGGGGCCAGATCACTTCCGCGCCCGCCAGCAGCACAAGCAATAAGGCGGGGATGGCTATCGCATATATACCAAGCCCCGCCTCAATCATGCCTTATGCGTCCGCAGTTTCGAGAAATGGATAGTCGGTATATCCTTCCGCGTCAGGCGAATACCAGGTCTTGTAATTATCGGGTGTCAGTTCAGCGCCAACGCGCAACCGCTTAACGAGATCGGGATTGCTGATATAAGGACGGCCAAAGCTGATTGCGTCGGCAAGGCCCGAGGCAAGATCTTCATCCGCCAATTCCTTGGTATATTCCTGATTGAGTACCAACGGGCCTTTAAACACCTTGCGGATTTCCGGCGATACGCGCGGCACATCGGTTTGTCCGAAATTGCCGTAAGGCTTTACTTCGCGGAGCTCAAGAAAGGCGATGCCGATGTCCTGCAATGCGGCGGCCGCCGTAGTGAACAAGGCAACAGGGTTACTGTCATCTGCGCCCTGCGTTTCGCCGTTTGGCGACAATCGAACCGATGTCCGTTCCGAACCCACCGCATCAACAACGGCTTGCGTGACTTCGCGTAGCAAGCGGATGCGATTTTCAATTGAGCCACCATAATCGTCGGTGCGCAAATTGGTGTTGTCGCGCAGGAACTGGTCAATCAGATAGCCATTGGCCGCGTGAATTTGCACGCCGTCAAAACCGGCGGCAATCGCGTTTTTCGCCGCGTGGACATAATCAGCAACAATGCGCGGTATTTCGGCAATATCCAGCCCACGGGCCTCGGTATAGTCTTTCTTGCCCTCAACGGTATGGGCATAACCCGGCGCGGTTGTGGCCGAAGCTGACACTGGCTGTGCGCCGCCCAAGAAGTCAGGATGCACAAGGCGGCCCATATGCCATAGTTGCAGGATGATCCGCCCGCCAGCATCATGCACGGCTTTCGTCACTGGCTTCCACGCTTTAACCTGGTCATCGGACCAGATGCCGGGTGCCGATGGCCAGCCAAGGCCTTCCTGGCTGATGCCTGTGGCTTCAGCGATAATCAGGCCTGCGCTGCTGCGCTGGCTGTAATATTCTGCTTTCAGGTCGGACAATGGCACATGCACGCCTTCACTGCGCCCGCGCGTCAGTGGTGCCATGAGTATGCGGTTGGGTGCCGAGATGGCACCGAGTTGAATCGGGTCGAACAAAGTTGCAGTCATGCGATTTCCTGTCATTAAGGCGTTGCTTTGATGCCAAGATGCGGATGAAAGTTGCAAATTGCAACGGGGGTTTATGCAGCAGAAGATTTTCCATCAGCAACCACCGAGCTTGCTTGCCTTTGCTGCATTGATCGCTGGCAATGTGGCGATTGCCTTTGGCCCATTGCTTGTGCGCTATGCCGATAGTGGACCGATTGCGACCGGATTTTGGCGATTGGCACTGGCGACGCCGTTTCTTTTTTTCGTCGGCTATCGTTTTGGTTTCCGACTTTCGGCGGTAAGCCGCCCAACCCTGTGGTTTGCGTTTGTCGCAGGCCTGTTTTTCGGCGTCGATATTATCCTGTGGCATATCGGTATTTTTCAGACAAAAATGGCGAATGCGACGCTGTTTGCCAATTGTGCGAGCCTGCTTCTGGTGATTTATGGTGTGATCGTCGCGCGTAAAATGCCGTCCAAATGGGAGAGCATTGCTGTGCTTTTTGCATTTGTCGGCGCAGCTTTGCTCATGGGGCAAAGCCTGGAGTTATCCCCGCGTCATTTTACCGGCGACCTCCTGTCGCTTGGCGCCGGGCTTACATATACCGTCTATTTGTTGCTGATGATGAAAATGCGGCAAAACACCGAAAGCTGGGGTGCGCTTGGTATGGCCAGTGCCGTTGCTGCGGTTGTGCTTCTTGCCTCAGCTGTGTTTGCTGGCGAACAGATCATTCCTACGGAATGGTGGCCAGTCCTCTTGCTGGCCTTCACCTCCCAATTTTTCGGCCAGGGTTGCCTCACTTATGCGCTGCCACATTTCAGCCCGCTTGTGATCGGCCTCGCCTTGCTATTGCAGCCAGCTTTGTCGGCGGCTGCCGGATGGCTGGCCTTTGGCGAAACGCTGACGGCGATGGATTTTACCGGCAGTGCGCTTGTCATGCTCGCCTTGGTGCTGGTGCGGAAGCAATAGCCCTTTTCTTGGCGACACCGAACGCCTACATATCAGTCATGTCAGAAAACGCTCTTCCCGCCGACCCGACGCTCGACGAAATTCGCGTCGCCCTTGCCCCAGTCATTGGCCGCCACGCTGGCTTTGACGGCTGGTCCGACGCCGCCGTTCATGCTGCCGCTGACGAGATGGGCGTTGATCGCGACGTTGCCATGTTGGCGTTCAAGGGCAAGGCCATCGACATGATTGACGCGTGGGTTGAAGGCATCGACTTGGAACTCGCACGCCGCTTGCCAGCGGAAAAGTTGAACGCGATGAAAATCCGCGACCGGATTACCGCCTTGGTCGCGACACGGCTGGAGATTATGGCGCCAGACCGCGAATCGCTTCGCCGCGCACTCGCCATTATGGCAATGCCGCAGAATCTGGCCAAGGCCGCGAAAATCGGCTGGCGTTCGGCGGACCGCATGTGGCGTTTGGCGGGCGATACGGCCACTGACCTTAACCATTATACCAAGCGCATGACGCTTTCGGCTGTGTACGGGAGCACGCTGAGCGTATTCGTGAATGATGACAGCGAAAACTTCGCTGGCACCCGTGCCTTTCTCGACCGGCGGATCGACAATGTGATGCAGATTGAAAAAGTAAAATATCAGGCCAAGCAGCGTAAGGAATATACGCCAAGCCTGTCGCGATTCATTGGCCGACTGCGCTACCCAGCGCGTTAGTACAAATCCCTATTGATGTTATTGCGAATCGGTTGCAAATAGCGCGGGTGCAACTTGACCACCTTCCACTGAACCAAATTGCGGTTATTCGGGCCATCGATTGGGATGTCTTACCCGATCATGAGGGGCATCGTTTGCGTTCGCTTGGGTTTGAGCCTGGCGTGACGATACAAGCGCTGCATAAAGGTATATTGATGTGGCGCGATCCGCTTGCTGTCCGCATTGGCCGGATGACAGTTGCGCTGCGCAACAATGTCGCCGCTGCCATCGACTGCGAATTGTCCATATGACTCAAATGCCGCCTCTCGTCGCTTTGGTCGGCAACCCTAATGCCGGGAAGAGCGCGCTATTTAACGCCTTGACCGGCGCGCGTCAGAAGATTGCCAATTATCCCGGCGTGACGGTGGAGCGCAAATCCGGTCGCGCCTCTTTTGCCGATGGCCGGCCGATAGAAATGATTGATTTGCCGGGTGCGTATAGCCTTGATCCGGACAGTCTTGACGAAGCGGTGACCCGCGATGTCGTGCTGGGCAATCTCGAAGGCCATCGCCGCCCGGACGCATTGGTCATTGTGCTGGATGCCGGCAATCTCGACAATCATTTGCGCTTTGCGCTTGAGTTGATTGCGCAAGGCCTGCCGACAGTGGTCGCGTTGAACATGATTGACCTTGCCGAACGTGACGGCCTTCAACTGGATTCCCAGCTACTTGCACGGGCGCTTGGCGTCCCCGTGGTTGAAACGGTGGCCGTTCGCCGTCGCGGGCTTGAACCATTGATGACGCAGCTTGACCAAGCGCTCAAAAACCCGCCTTCGGCGGTTGAACCAGTCGCCGCCTCCTTTGGCGCGCAGAATCAGCGCGCCCGCGACATCGCCCGCTCGGCGATCGTCAGCGAAACCGCTGGCCGCCAGTGGACACGCAGGCTGGACGCTGTCTTGTTGCATCCGGTGGGCGGCGTTGTCATCTTGCTCGCATTACTTTTCCTGATGTTTCAGGCGGTCTACGGCTGGTCCGAAGCGCCGATTGGCTGGATTGAAAGCGGATTTGCCTTTTTAAGTGACGGCATAAAGACCGCACTACCTGATGGCTTGCTCAGGTCATTCCTGACCGATGGCGTTATCGCTGGCGTTGGTTCTGTCATTGTCTTCTTACCGCAGATTTTGATCCTATTCCTCTTCATCTTATTGCTTGAGGCGACCGGTTACATGACGCGGGCCGCCTTTGTGATGGACCGCATGATGGCGGCGGTCGGGCTATCGGGCCACAGCTTTATTCCCCTGCTGTCCTCCTTCGCCTGCGCTATTCCAGGAATCATGGCGACCCGGACCATCATGGATCAAAAGGAACGGCTCGCGACAATTCTCATTGCGCCGCTGATGACATGTTCTGCGCGGTTGCCGGTCTACACCGTCATCATTGGTGCGTTCATTCCCGCATCTAGCGTTGGCCCGGGCATTGGCTTGCAGGGTCTTGTTCTTTTCGGTCTGTATATCGCAGGGATATTGGGTGCGATGTTGGCCGCAGCGGTCATCCAGCGCTTCGTCACGCAAAGTCGGACGAGCAGTTTCCTTATTGAAATGCCGCGCTACCAATGGCCGCGCCCCGGCGACATTGCGATCAACCTGTGGCAGCGTGCATGGGTGTTTTTGCGCCGTGCAGGGACGATTATCTTTGCCGCCACAATTATCTTATGGGCGCTCTTGAGCTTCCCAAAGGCCCCCGAAGGCAGCAATATTTCGCAGGTTGAATATTCGGTCGCGGGCCGCATTGCCGATGGGCTTGAACCCATCGTCCGGCCGATCGGATTCAACCACGACATTGCACTGGCCTTGATTCCGGCAATGGCGGCGCGCGAGGTTGCGGTATCGGCGCTAGCAACGGTTTACGCAATTGACGCTGTTGATGAAGATGCAGCAGCCACTAGCCTTGGGCCAAAGCTGGCGGCGGACTGGTCGCTGGCGACAGCTCTGGCGTTCCTCGCATGGTTCGTTTTTGCGCCGCAATGCATCTCGACTATTGCAGTCACGCGGCGCGAGACCAATGGCTGGAAATGGCCTATCTTCATGGTCAGCTATCTTTTTGCACTGGCTTATGCCGCGGCGGGGATAACATATTGGACAGCGCGTTCCTTCGGCTTATAGCGGGCCAACAACAACTTTTGTATGTAAGGGCAGCAACATGGCGGGAAGCGTCAATAAAGTCATTATAGTCGGCAATTTGGGCGCTGACCCTGAGGTCAAATCATTCCAGAATGGCGGACGCATCTGCAATTTGCGCATCGCGACGTCGGAAGATTGGAAAGACCGCACCACTGGTGAGAAAAAAGAGCGTACGGAATGGCACACTGTCGTGCTCAATTCGGATGGCCTTGTCGGCGTGGCCGAACGCTTCCTGAAAAAAGGTAGCAAGGTCTATATTGAGGGCCAATTGCGTACGCGTAAGTGGCAGGATGCTTCCGGCAATGACCGTTACACGACCGAAGTTTCGGTTGCTGGTTTCGACGGTAAGCTGGTGATGCTTGATGGCGCCAAGGGCGGATCAGGCGGCGGCGAAGGTTGGAGCGGCGGCGCGTCCGGTGGCGGTTCGTCGGGCGGCAACAATTGGGGCGCAGGCGGCGGCGGAAGCAGCGGTGGCGGTAGCGGAGGTTCGGGCGGCTTTGGCGGCGGTGACTTCGACAACGACCTTGACGACGACGTACCGTTTTGATCGCCAGTCACGCGGCATCGTCGACAGCATATTGAGCAGGTACCATGATTAAAAAAGCGATCTTGGTCCTTGTCTTGATTAGCGCGATTGCGGCGTATTTTGTCTTTGACCTTGGCCAAATTCTGAGCCTTGAAAGCTTCAAGGCCAGCCAAGCTGACATCGTCGCGGCCAAGGACGCAAACCCGGCCCTCTACATAGCTGGATTCTTCATTCTCTATGTCGCGGTGACGGGGCTTTCGATCCCCGGCGCTGCGATCATGAGTCTTGTCGCGGGCGCACTTTTCGGCGTAGTGGTTGGAACAGTTATCGTTTCTTTCGCCTCTACTATCGGTGCGACATTGGCATTTCTCAGCGCGCGTTTTGTGCTTCGCGATTGGGTGCAGGGCAAATTTGGCGAACGCCTGCGCGCGATTGACGATGGCCTTGAGAAAGACGGAGCGTTCTATCTCTTTACGCTACGCCTGATCCCCGTATTCCCGTTTTTCGTCATCAACCTGTTGATGGGCCTGACGCGTATCAAGACGCGGACATTCTTCTGGGTCAGCCAATTGGGCATGCTGCCCGCGACCGTTGTGTTCGTGAATGCAGGCACGCAAATCAGCCGGATCGAAAGCACCGCTGGTCTATTGTCGCCAACCCTGATTGCATCCTTTGTTGCACTCGCTCTTTTCCCATGGGTGGCAAAGGGGATTGTTGCTTTGGTCAAGCGCAGCCGTGGCTGAACGCTGGACAAAGCCTAAGCGGTTCGACCGCAACCTGATCGTCATTGGCGCTGGTTCGGCTGGCTTGGTCTCGGCCTATATTGCCGCCATGGTGAAGGCCAAGGTCACGTTGATCGAAGCGCATGAGATGGGCGGCGATTGCCTGAACACCGGATGCGTCCCGTCCAAAGCACTTATCAAAAGCGCCAAGGTCGCGCATCACATTGCGGACGCGGCGCGCTTTGGCATTGATGTGGGCGCGCCCGTAATTGACTTCCCCGCTGTCATGCGCCGCGTGCGTGACGTGATCACCGCAATTGAGCCACATGACAGCGTCGAACGCTTCACTGGCCTTGGGGTCGACTGCGTGAAAGGCTATGCGCGCTTCCTTGACCCATGGACGGTCGAGATCGATGGCGAGCGGCGATTGACGGCCAAGTCGTTCATCATTGCCACGGGTGCGGCGCCGCTCATTCCGCCGTTACCAGGCGTAGAAGGCAGTGGTTACCTGACGAGCGAAACTTTGTGGGATGCAATGGACACGCGGCCAAATGCGCCGGGCCGGCTCGTCATTTTGGGCGGTGGGCCCATTGGGTGTGAATTGGCACAGGCATTTCAGCGGTTGGGGTCACATGTAACGATCGTCGAAATGGCCGACCGCTTGCTCTTGAAGGAAGACGCAGATGCTGCGGCGCTAGTGACGGCGCGCCTTGAATCAGAAGGCGTTTCGATTCTTACCAACCATCGCGCGCTGCGGTTCGAAACAGCCAAGAGTTTGGTCGTTGCTGGACCGAATGGCGAAGTCGCTGTCGCTTATGACGACGTCATCATTGCCGTCGGACGCAAGCCGCGCGTGTCAGGCTTTGGCTTGGAAGAGCTTGGGCTCATTGTCGACGGGCGGCTGGAGAATGACGCATATTTGCGCACCAACATGCCGCATATTTTATGCGCCGGGGATGTGGCGGGGCGTCAGCAGCTTACCCATGGCGGCAGCCATGAAGCTTGGTACGCCAGCGTCAATGCGCTGGCCCGCCCGTTCAAAAAATACCGAACAGATTACCGCGTCTTGCCGCGCGTCACTTACACGGAACCTGAGTTGGCGACGGTTGGCCTCACGCAAGCTGAAGCGGAAGAGCAGGGCCTGTCCTTTGATATAACGCGCTATGACCTTGATGATCTCGACCGCGCCATTGCCGAGGGCGAGGCGCATGGCTTTGTCAAAATCCTCACCGCCAAGGGCGGCGACCGGATATTGGGCGCGACGATCATTGGCCAGAATGCGGGCGAAATTCTGGCCGAGGTCACGTTTGCGATGAAGCATAAAATGGGCCTGCGGAAAATTCTGCAGACCATTCACCCATATCCCACATGGGCGGAAGCGAACAAATATGCCGCCGGGCAATTTGGTTTGGCGCGCAAGCCAGAGGGATTGTTGAAATGGGCGGAGCGCTGGTTCCGCTGGCAGCGTGGTTAGCTGAAGCTTTTTGCCGCAAGGACCACGCGTTGCACGACCGTGAGAAGGCACAGCGCTGCAAAAACTATTGCCAGCGTCGGGAATGATGCGGGAAACAAGCAAAAAAGCACGAAAAAGGCGATAGTCTCGCCGCCCTCCATCAACCCGGTCGAATAGAAAAACGCTTTTGGCCCGTGCGCGCCCTCATCGGACGTCTGCCGCGCGGCGATGGCTGCAAAGGCCAAGAAGCTGACGGCCGTGAGCGTGAAGCTTGCGACCAGAAGCAAGGCGGGCATTTGGTTCGCTGGGTCAATCACAGCGAACGCAACGGGGACCGAAAGATAGAATACATAATCGCAGATCGTGTCGAGATAGCCGCCAAATTCGGTTGGCCCATTGATGCGGGCAATCGCGCCATCCAGTCCGTCAAAAATCCGGTTAAGAACGATGAAGGCCAGCGCTGCGGTGAAGTACAACTGGCTGATGAGAAAGGCTGCAATTAGTCCGAGCGCTGCCCCGCCGATCGTCAGGGCATTCGCCGATATGCGTGCATGCGCAACCCATCTCGCGACGCGGATGAGTGCTGGATCAACAAACCGGCGCAGTGCCACGTCAAACATGGCGCGCGGCACTCATTTCTTCGCCAATAGGTCCTTAAGGCCTGCAAGCGCGCCTGTCGGGACAACGTCTTCCTCGCTTTTCACGCCAGCCGCCTTGAGCATTTTCTCCGCTTCCGGGCTGCGCGGATAGGGGTTGAGTGCAAGCCCAAGCGACTGGGCGACCGCTTCGCCCAGATCAATGATCTGACCGTCATGAAACATCGTGTCGCAATCGTCGGCTTCCAACTCAAGCTCAACCTCGCCATTGACAACGGGCTCAGGAACGAAGCGGATATTAACGACTTCGTCCATCTTAGCGGGCACGGGGTCATGCGAAGCAATGCAAAATTGCGCGAGATCAGCGGTGAAGCGGCCCGTGGCAACGACGCCCTCCGCATCGTGGGCCAGCGATATATCGGCTTCAAGCGAATCGAGCGCAGCCAGGTCAAAACGCACCATCAGGCCAGCGCGTGCGGCCTCGTCTGCCGACAGCTGGATGTTCCGGCTGTGGTTGCCAACTTCGGAAAGCTTAATGACATGGCTAAACTCGTTGCGCGTTACCATTTGGCATTGCCCTCTACCAGCATGTCAGGCAGTTGCGCGCCAAGCGCGCGTTCAACATCCAGCAAACCTTGTCGCGTATGGGCAAGCGCCTCTGGCGATGGCGCAACGCTGCGGTAGATATTACGGACCAGGGCATCATCGAGAGTGCTGTGATCTTCCATTGCGGTGCGCAGCGCGCCAAGCCTGCCGCCGACTGCGCTCATGATCTGGCCGATATGTTTCCCGACGATCATGTCGCCGATACCGACTTCACGCAGTTGACCGTCCATATCGTCGACAAATACCTCCGTCAGTCGCGCCATGTCGAGGGCATGGGCCTTGCTTTCTTCAAGTCGTAACAGCACCAGCGATAGAATTGCCGCCACCATGTCGAACCGACCATCAAGGCTGTCGGGCACCTGGCCTTCGACATACCAATCCGGTTCGCGCGCCTTGGCTACAATTTGGTTATATAAAGGAACAAGCTTGATTTTGGGGTCAGGTTGCCCGTTGCCGAAAAGTCTTTTCAATAATGTCATAACGGCTCGTTTTCATCCTTACTCATCGGGCATTCATCTGGGATTGCATATTGATATTGCGCCTTAAGGATGCAATGGCAAAGCCCCAAGTTAAGTGGATAAGCGGAGAAGTCTATGCGCGCGTCGCAAATTGCCGGTATTGCAACATTGATTGCCGCCATGTCGCTGTCCACGGGCTGCACACGCCTGCGGTCGCATCAGGGCTATATCGGCGACCAAACATTGCTGAGCGCGGTTCAGCCGGGCGTCGATAATAAGGAATCTGTTCAGGCATCGCTTGGCCGTCCGACATTTATTGGCCAGTTTGACCAGAATGACTGGTATTATTATTCACGCGATACCAAGCAATTGGCTTTTTCGCAGCCGACCGCTGATAAGCAATATGTGTTGAAGGTTCGATTTGACCCGGCGGGTAATGTGGCATCGGTCGCGCAAACCGGGACGGAACTGATTTCCAAAATCAGCCCTGAAGGCGACAAGACCCCGACGCTGGGTCGTAATACAAGCTTCTTTGAGGAAATTTTCGGCAATATCGGTGCAGTTGGCGCTGGTGGTGGCCAAGGCGCAACGCCGAATAGCCCCAATTAGGGGATTGGCCTACCAACTGTCGCATTCATGCGAAACGCGTGCAGGACAGAACTTTGTTCGTGGGCCAATTCTTTCAGCGTAGAAAGTAAGATGCTCAAACGAGTTGTGCTCTGCAGGCCTTCGACTCCAGCATGACGATGTGGATGGATCCGCGTGCCATATCGACATGCAAGATCTATCCTCGCCTTAATCTTATGGCGCGCCACCCTGAGCTCGTTTCAGGGTCTTAACTT
>JANPKN010000300.1:0-7169 GCA_031426075.1 Sphingomonadaceae bacterium | reverse complement strand
CGGGTTTCTATGACATCAAGGCTACCGGAGGCGCCCGGGTAGCCGAAGCTTTTGATCAAAGCCGTGCCGACGGGGAAAATAAGCTGTCCGTCGACCCCTGCAGTAATGCTTGTCCCTTCAGGCAAGTATATAAATCGCTGTTTAGTGGCATAATCGCTGAACAACGGAGTACGCAGTTCATAAGGGATTAGCCTCTCCGAAGGATTGGCCGCGTCTCCGTTGAAGAAACCGAAGTCCGACAATTTTGACGGATGAGCTGAAGCCGAGACCGCATTTTCTGAAATCGTATCTGAAGCGGCGGATGTCGCAACCGCCACGGCAAAACATGCCAGAAACGGCAGGATCAATCGCATTAGCGGACGACTGCTTCCATCGATTCTGGTAAAATGATTGCAGGCAAGCTTGCAGGCCGCAACTCTGAACGTTTAAGTGGCACCGGCTGCGCGGCGGCCGTATCTGCCTTAATGTCAGTCATGCCGAGAGACAGCGCCATAACATCGTCTTGAATGATCGGTCGAAGATCTGCTCCGCCTGCGCCATCCCAAAAAATCGCCGGAAAGGTGCCGCCCATTGCTGTCGCGATTTCGGTGCCACCGCGAAACTGCGGCGCCCAACCGGCGCGACTATGTTGGTTATCCCAAATCACGACATCGCGTGGTGTCGGATCATATTTGGGATCTTGATATGGAAAGCGATAGCCAACGACCATGATGTTCGTGGTGCCGTTTTCGCCGATGACATTGTCGAAGATTTCGACTTTGCGATTGGCCATAACCATTATGCCGGTTCCGGTGGGCACGTTAGCGACGATATTGCCTTTCGGCGCAAAGTTCTGCGTCATGTTGTCAACGATGATGTTGCCAAAAATGCGAACATTATGCCCTCCCATTTGCGGGAGATTGGGCAAATCAAACACGAGAATACCACCTGTGTTATGGGTCGCGATGTTATCATATACATCTGCGTCAAAGCTGTTTTCGATCTCAATTCCAGCTACATTTTGGACGGCGGTGGAATTGCGCACGATGATGTTGCGTGACTGCCCGACATAAATACCGGCATCGGAAGCACCGCGCACCAATACGGAGTCGATCAAGACGTCTTTGCTTTCGACGGGGTAGATTCCATAGGCGCCATTCGATGCCTTTGGTCCGCCGGTCCATTCAACGCGTAACTTATGATAGACAATACGGTCGGCGCCCTTAGATTTGATCCCGTCGCCTTTGCTATTTTCAACAGCGAATTCACGAAGGACGACATCGTCAGAAGTAACCAAGAGACCCTCGCCCGCCCCTTGCTGGCCCGAAAAATCGAGCGTGGTTTCAAGCCCGCCTTGGCCCTTAACGGCAACGCGATCAACGTCGAGCGATAGGCCGTCGGTTAGCGCAAACCTGCCCGCGCCAAGCTCCACAACGTCGCCGGGCTCCGCGGCGATCAAAGCCTCTTGCAAACGTTCCTGCGCACCGTCACCGGGCGCCACAAGAATAGTTTTTGCAAAAGCAGGTTGAACAAGCGCGCTCAAAGCTGCGCCAGCGAATATCAGGTCCCTCATCCTCATATCCGCAACATGCCTTAGAGGACAATAAATGCAAGCAGGTTTAAGGGGTGTCCCCCAAGATCCACTCTACACCAGCGTCAGCATGGATTTCAGTGCTGTCGTAGATAGGCAGGACATTAGCTTTTGTGTCGACCAACATGCTCAATTCGGTGCAACCGAGCACAACTGCCTTAATGCCTTCCTGGTCAATCTCGGTGATAATGGTTTTCAGGGTGCGTTCGGAATCACGTTTCACCACGCCATGCATGAGTTCTGCGTAAATGATGCGATCAAGGTCTTTCACATCGTCCATTTCGGCGGGCAACAAGGATACACCATGCTTGACAAGCCGCTGTCGGTACCAGTTCTCGGCCATAACATTTGCCGTACCCAGCAAAGCGGCTGAAGGGACTGCATCAGCCTTCATCTTTTCGCCAACTGCGTCGGCAATGTGGATCAATGGAATTGATACAGATCCAGACACTTCGTCGAACACCTTATGCATGCTATTGGCACAGATCAGCAAAGCTGTGGCGCCAGCCTGCTCCAGACGGCGGGCAGAAGCCATCAAGACGTCTGCGACATGCGTCCAGTCCTCCGCGGTGCTGGCTTTGCCTATATCGCAGAAATTGAGGCTCTCGATCAGCAACGGTGCGTTACAGGTGCCATTGGTCCGGCGAAGGACCTGCTTATTTATGTGGGCATAATAAAGCTCGGTCGAATACCAGCTTAAGCCGCCGATTAGTCCAAGTTTACGCATCTAGATCATCCTTCGAAACAAATTGCCATCCCGGCAAAGGCTTGGACCGATCACGCCTGACTAGCCCGACCTCAAGTCGAGATAGGCCCCAGCCTATGCTGGAGCGACGCCGATGGCCGCAAATAGATTAGGTGACCCTAGTGCTGCAAGGCCTTGACGATGTCCTCACACATCTTTTTCGCATCGGCGAGAAGCATCATCGTTTGGTCCATGTAGAACACGTCATTGTCGACACCGGCATAGCCAACGCCGCCCATGGAACGCTTAACGAAGAACACGGTCTTTGCCTTGTCTACATCAAAGACGGGCATGCCATAAATGGGCGACGTCTTGTCGGTTTTAGCGGCAGGATTAACAACGTCATTGGCGCCAATAATAAATGCAACATCGGCTTGTGCAAATTCGCTATTGATATCCTCAAGCTCGAACACTTCGTCATATGGCACCGATGCCTCGGCGAGCAATACGTTCATGTGGCCCGGCATACGTCCCGCAACGGGGTGAATGGCATATTTGACAGAAACGCCCTGTTTCTTAAGGACGTCCGCCATTTCACGCAATGCATGCTGCGCCTGTGCAACCGCCATGCCGTAACCCGGCACAATGATAACGCTTTCCGCTTGTTGCATCATATAGGCAGCATCTTCAGCAGAACCGCGCTTCCAAGGTCGCTGCTCCTTGGCCTCGCCGCTTGATACTGCTGCCTCTGCACCGAAGCCACCCGCAATGACGCTAATGAAGCTGCGGTTCATGGCCTTGCACATGATGTACGACAGGATAGCCCCTGACGAACCCACCAGCGCGCCAGTGATGATCATTGCGGTGTTGTGAAGCGTAAAGCCCATGGCGGCTGCTGCCCAGCCAGAATAGCTGTTGAGCATCGACACCACCACAGGCATATCCGCGCCTCCGATAGGAATAATCAATAAAAACCCGATCAGGAATGCAAGCGCGGTTACCGTCCAGAATATCCACGGGCTTTGGTCAACGGTGAAATAGCCGATGAGTCCCAAAATTGCTGCCAGTGTGCCAAGGTTGATAGCGTGGCGCAGTGGTAATAGGATCGGCGCGCCGGACATTTTGCCCGCAAGTTTAAGAAACGCTATCACTGATCCTGAAAACGTGATCGCACCAATTGCGATGCCTAAGCCCATTTCGACGTGGCTAACCGGATTAATCAGGCCATCCTCGCCTAAGATGCCAAAGGCAGCGGGATTGAGAAATGCGGCAGCAGCGACAAGCACGGCGGCCATGCCGACCAGCGAATGGAAAGCAGCCACGAGTTGCGGCATGTCAGTCATGGCAATTTTACGTGCCGTAACCCAACCGATCCCGCCGCCGATTGCAATAGCGCCAAGAATTTCAGGCAGAGACGCCACTTCGTGGGTAATCAATGTTGTGACCACGGCAATCAACATCCCGGCCATGCCAAAACGATTGCCGCGCTGCGATGTGGCTGGTGACGATAGCCCGCGCAGAGCCAAGATGAAAAACACGCCCGAAATCAGGTAAGCAAGCATGACCCATGCAGGAGGAGCAGTATGTTCCAACTTAACGCTCCTTCTTTTTGTACATCGCCAACATGCGTGCCGTGACAGCAAAACCGCCAAAGATGTTCACGCTAGCCAGTGCGACCGCGATCAGGCCAAGCCATTTTGCTGTGGGTGATCCCCCTGCTGCAGCAGCAACCAACGCGCCAACGATAATGACTGAAGAAATCGCGTTTGTTACCGCCATCAAAGGCGTGTGGAGCGCAGGTGTGACTGACCAAACGACGTAATAGCCCACAAAACAGGCCATCACGAAGATGGATAAAATTGAAATAAAGTCCATTATGCCCCCTTACGCCAACAGGCGTTCATTCACGACCTTGCCATCCTTGGTCAGGCGAATTGCCGCGGTTATCTCATCGTCATCTGGCAATACAGGCTTGCCTGCTTCCTTGTCCCAAAACGCGGACAGGAAGTTAAACAGGTTGCGCGAATACAGCGCTGATGCATCTGCCGCCAAATGGGCTGGCGTGTTGCTGTAGCCAACGATTTTCACGCCGTGCTTTATGACAATTTCGTCTGCCTTCGAACCCTCGACATTGCCGCCCTGCGCTACCGCAAGATCGAAAATGACTGAACCCGGCTTCATGCTCGCGATTTGGGCATCCGATACAAGGCGCGGGGCTGGACGGCCCGGAATTAACGCCGTTGTTATAACGATGTCCTGCTTGGCGATATGCGCGGACACGAGTTCCGCCTGCGCAGCCTTATACTCGTCGGACATTTCGGTGGCATACCCGCCAGCCCCTTCGCCCTCAATTCCAGCAACATTCTCAACAAAAATCGCCTTGGCGCCCAAGGATTCTATCTGTTCCTTCGTTGCAGAACGCACATCTGTGGCAGAAACCTGAGCGCCTAAGCGGCGCGCAGTGGCAATCGCCTGAAGCCCCGCCACACCTACACCCATGATGAACGCCTTGGCGGCGCTTACTGTACCAGCAGCGGTCATCATCATTGGAAAGGCTCGGCCATACACAGAAGCCGCCTCAATCACGGCCTTGTAGCCAGACAGGTTGGATTGCGATGACAAAATGTCCATCGATTGCGCACGCGTGATGCGCGGCATAAACTCCATCGCCAGAGCTTCAACGCCAGCGCTCGCGTAATCATCCACGCGTGAACGCTGTCCAAACGGATCGAGCCCTGCAACCAGCCATGCGCCTGGCTTCATGCCCGATAGCGCCTTGGGATCCGGCCCCTGAACGCCTAAAACGATGTCGGCGTCTTTGAGGACCGAAGTCAGATTACCAAGGGTGGCACCAGCGCCTTCATAATCGCTATCACCAATAGATGCACCCGCCCCCGCTTCATTCTCGACCGAAACCGTCGCACCGAGCGCGATGAATTTCTTAACGGTTTCAGGGGATGCAGAAACGCGCGTTTCGCCGGGGGTGGTTTCCCTCAGTACAGCGATCTTTACCACTTAAGCCGCGCGGCTTGCGATGATCAGAACAACAATCGCCGTAACGACTGCTGTGACAATTGTACCCCATTTAAAAAATGTAACGAATTTCGAATATGTGTCTTTTGCAGGACCAAGGTCATGATCGTTTGTCAAAACAGCCTCCATCTAATCTTATATTACACAATGGCCTTAACTGGTGATTTTCCAATGCTCAAGCGGGATGAGCAAAGAAAATGTCATTGGTGCTTAATCGGCTCTTTACCCATTTGCGTTACCAACGCCGTCAAGGACCATAGATGGATGGCGCATGCAAGAACGAGAAACACGCTTATTGATGCTTGTAGATGACGAACCGGCCCAGTGCAGGCTGGTCTCGGCCATCGCATCACGCGCCGGTTGGCGCACTGTTGTTGCGCGTGACGCTGAAACGGCGATCACGATGCTGGGAACGCAGGATGGCATGATGCTTGACGCGATTCTGCTAGACCAGTGGATACCTGGTGCAGATTCCGCGTCACTAATTTCGGAACTCAAATGCCGACGCCCTGCTCTACCGATTTTGTTGATGACGTCGATTGGCTCGAATGAAGCTGCCATTGACGCAATGCGCGCTGGCGCGTCCGATTATATCATCAAGCCTGTCGCGCCCGAACGGCTTATTGCCGCGCTCAGCATGGCGGCTGACAAAAGCAAGGAACTGGGTGAGTTGCACCCATTGTCCGAAAAAATAACGCAGCCACTGGCTTTTGAGGAAATCATCGGCTCTGCACCAGCCTTGCGCACTGCACTCGCTATCGCAGCCAAGTCAGCACGAAGCCGGGCGCCTGTCTTCATAGAAGGCGAAAATGGCGTCGGGAAAGAAGTAGTCGCAGATGCCATCCAAGCCGCTAGCCCGCGTTCCAAATTGCCCTATCTCAAAGTCAGTTGCGGCGCAATTTCGGGAACTTTACTGGATTCGGTGCTCTTTGGTCACGAAAAAGACGCTTTCGCCGGCGCTTTTGACAGGCGCATTGGAATTTTCCAACAGGCCGAAGGCGGGACGGTGTTCCTCGATGAAGTTGACCAGCTCCCCGCTGAAACGCAAGTGCGGCTCGTTCGTTTGCTGACTCAGAACGAAATTTCGCCGGTCGGCGCCGCGCATAGCTACCGCATTGATGTCCGGCTATTGTCCGCAAGCAACGTCAACCTTTCCGACAGGCTGGAAACCGGTGAATTTCGCGAAGACCTTTATTACCGCCTGAACGTCGTTCAGGTTACGATTCCGCCTTTGCGCGAACGCACATCGGATATCCCTGCCTTGGCGCGGCATTTCCTTGGTCGCATGGCAAGCCAACCCGGCCTTCGGAGCCTTGGCATCACTGACGAGGCGCTAACTATGCTGCGTGGCTATCATTGGCCCGGCAACGTCCGGCAGTTACAAAGCGTATTATTCCGGGCCGCTGTGCTGTGCGACCGTGACGCACTGACGCCAGAAGAATTTCCGCAAATTTCGGCAACGGTTGGCGTTCACGGCAATGGCAGGTCGGGAGGAGCCGGATCGAACGATGGCATTGGTGTCACGTTGTACGAACATGACGGGAATATGCGTCCGCTTGAGGAAATAGAAGCCGACGTCATCCGTCTCGCGATCGGCCATTATCGCGGCCGAATGACGGAGGTTGCCCGCCGATTGGGAATCGGCAGGTCTACCTTGTACCGAAAGCTTGCTGACCTCGGGATCAGCGACGCGGCTTAAGCGGTTTTGCCCAGCAACGCCTGCGTCACCCAATAACCGGCGAGTGAAGCCGAACCCGTCAGAAACGTGCCCCAGATAATATCCAGCACAGTGACTTTAGTGCTCCACACTTTCAATGTAGCATAATTGGTCAAGTCATAGGTCATGTAGCAAAAGAAGCCCAGCAGCGCGCCCCAAAGAAG
>JANPKN010000299.1:0-20437 GCA_031426075.1 Sphingomonadaceae bacterium | reverse complement strand
GAGCGTATGACTGTAGCCCCAGACTTCGTCATGCTGAACTTGTTTCAGCATAACGTGTCGCCGTCGCCTGTTATCCTGAAACAAGTTCAGGATGACGATATATGGGCGGTTTCACAATGAATCCATTTGGAAAGCTACCCGACCCGCAGCATCTGTTTGACCATGATGAGGCTGCACAGGCATTTGCCGACATCTTGGACGCCCACGCGTCCGAAGACGAGATTGAGGCGTTCCTCATCGCGCTGACTGCGCGCGGCGAGACCATGGTCGAAATTGCCGCGGCGGCCCAAGCGATGCGCGACCGGCTTATCCCTATCGACGCCCCTGCGGGTGCAATCGACGTCTGCGGCACGGGAGGCGATGGTCATCACACGCTTAACGTCTCGACCGCTGTTTCCATCGTCGTCGCAGCCTGCGAGGTTCCTGTGGCGAAGCATGGCAACCGCGCTGCATCATCGAAGGCAGGCGCAGCCGACACGTTGGAAGCGCTTGGTCTAGATATGGAACGCGCAGGGCGGATGGCAGAGGAAACGCTGAAGGACCTTGGTATCTGTTTCCTGTTTGCTGCCAACCATCATCCCGCGATGAAACGCATTCAGCCCATCCGCCAGCGTATTGGCCAACGCACGATTTTTAACTTGATGGGCCCGCTAGCAAATCCAGCGCGGGTCAAGCGCCAGCTCATCGGTATTGCGCGGCCTGCTTATGTGCCGGTTTATGCCGAAGCTCTGCATCATTTGGGCACAGAGCATTCGCGGATTATTTCGGGCGACGAGGGATTGGACGAATTGAGCCTTGCCGGGGGCAATGAAGTTGCGGTCGTTGAACCCGAAGGCGTTCGCTACCAACGCACCAGCGCTGCTGACGCTGGCTTGCCTGTTTATCCTGTAGACGCCATCCGAGGCGGTGATGCGGCGCATAACGCGATCGAATTGCGCAAGCTGCTCCAGGGCGAACATGGTGCCTATCGCGATGCAGTGCTGTTTAACGCTGCCGAGGCTTTGTTGGTCGCGGGTGTCGTGCAGACCATGCCCGAGGGCGTTGAGGAAGCAGCGGAGGCAATCGACAAGGGTCTTGCCAATGCATTATTGAATTGTTGGGTGGCATATTGATGGCAGACAAGCTTGCAGAGATTTGCGCAACCAAGCGTACCGAAGTGTCGGCGCGAAAGGTTCAGGGCTTGGCGCATTGGCCAGCGCCAACGGCTCCGCGCGGATTTGAAGCCGCGCTGCGCGCCAAAAGCCAGACCGGAATTGCGCTGATTGCCGAAATCAAGAAAGCTAGCCCATCGAAGGGACTAATCCGGGCGGATTTTGACCCTGCGGCGCATGCTGTTGCCTATCATGCTGGCGGCGCGGCTTGTTTGTCTGTCCTAACTGACGCGCCTTATTTTCAGGGGCATGAGGATTATCTTGTCGCGGCGCGCGCGGCATGCGACCTGCCCGTGATCCGAAAGGATTTCATGGTCGACCCCTGGCAATGCGCAGAAGCACGCGCAATGGGCGGCGACGCGATCCTGATAATCGTCGCTGCACTTGATGACGTCGTCATGGCCGAAATTGAAGATGCTGCGCGGGCGGAAAATCTCGATGTGCTTGTTGAGGTTCACGATGAGGACGAGTTGGAGCGTGCTTTAAAGCATCTCAAATCCAAGCTGATTGGTGTAAATAACCGCAATTTGAAAACCTTCGAAGTTGATCTCGCCACGACTGAACGCCTTGCAAAACTAGTGCCGGATGGCATTCTGCTTGTCTGCGAAAGCGGTATTTCGACCAATGCCGACTGCCTGCGTATGGCAGAAGCTGGAATTAACACCTTCTTAGTGGGCGAAAGCCTTATGCGGCAGGACGACATTCAGGCGGCTACGCAAAGGCTTTTGACTGGCCATGGCTGATCTGACGCACCTGAACGCCGACGGAGGCGCGCATATGGTTGATGTGTCGGCCAAGGCGGACACCGCGCGGGAGGCTGTGGCCGAGGGACGGATCAGCATGAGCGCAGAAGCGCTCGCAGCCATTCGCGCTGGCAATATGAAAAAGGGTGATGTTCTCGGGACGGCGCGGATCGCCGGGATCATGGCCGCGAAGAAGACGAGCGACCTTATTCCGTTGTGCCATCCGCTCATGTTGTCGAAGATTACGGTTGATTTTGAGTATGAAGCATCCGCAATTCGTGTTGAAGCGCGCGTTCGGCTCAACGGCCCGACCGGCGTTGAGATGGAGGCCTTGACCGCTGTCTCGGTCACCTTGCTGACCTTGTACGACATGGCCAAGGCACTCGACAAATCGATGGTCATTTCGGACGTCCGCTTGCTGTCCAAAACTGGCGGCAAATCAGGCGACTATCACGCATGATTTCGGTTGACGAAGCGCAGGCCAGATTGCTGGCGCTGGCTTCGCCGTTGCCGCCTGTTGAATTGGAGCTTGTCCAAGCCGCGCGGCATTATCTGCATACACCGTTGATTGCTAATCGAACACAACCGGCTGCTGATCTTTCGGCGATGGATGGCTACGCGGTCACAGGCGGCGACTTTAATGGCCCATGGCACGTGATTGGCGAAAGCGCAGCGGGGCACCCTTTTTCCGGTTCTATGAATAAGGGCGAAGCTGTCCGAATTTTTACCGGTGCTCATGTGCCTCAAAACACCCATAGCGTCCTGCTTCAGGAGGATGCTGTGCGTGATGGCAAGATGTTGAGTGCGATGGTTGATATGGCACCAGCAGTAGGCAAGCATATCCGCCGCGCTGGTGGTGATTTTAAATCGGGCGATGAAGTTTTGCCCAAGGGCGCTCATTTAGAAGCCGGGTCAATCGCCGTTGCAGCAATGGCCGGGCATGGCAGGCTTCTCGTTGGTCGCTGGCCCCGCATTGCTATCGTCGCAACCGGGGACGAACTGGTCACCGCAGGCCTGCCGTGTCGCCCTGCACAAATACCATCTTCAAATAGCCCGATGTTGCGCGCGATGTTGTCAGACCTACCCTGCGACGTATTCGATGCCGGAATACTACACGACGATTTGGCAGAGCTTGAGACAAGTCTGGCTGCACTTTCCGAACAAGCGGACATTATTGTTACCACTGGAGGCGCATCGGTTGGCGATCATGATCTCGTCCAGACTGCATTGCTGAACATCGGTGCGCAGATGGACTTCTGGAAAGTCGCGATGCGCCCTGGCAAACCGCTCATGGCTGGCAAAGTCAGGAACGCGGTTGTGCTTGGCCTTCCCGGCAATCCCTCGTCGGCATTTGTTACAGCCTTTTTGTTCCTTCTACCGCTCATCCGATACCTGGCTGGTTCACCGACGCCCTTACCCGAGTTGTCGGAAGCCCCGACTTCGACAGATTTGCCGGCGGGCGGCGTCAGGGCCGAATATCTGCGCGCATATGTGCAGTATGGAATGATCACGCCAATCAACGGCCAAGACAGTGGGTTAACGCGCACACTCTCGCGCGCAAATGCCCTGCTTGTTCAAGAGGCGCATGTTTTAGCGCGGCCCAAAGGGACTAAAGTTCAATATATACGCGTGGCGTAAAATGTGGACGCAATATATACGATTGTTCTTGACTTAACCGCTTTTGTTCTCTAATCGTTCCATTCATGTTCAACAGGATGGAACCTGAGTATGCTCACCGCGAAACAGCACGAACTGCTTGTATTCATTAACCAACGGCTTGATGAAAGTGGCATTTCTCCTTCGTTTGAAGAAATGAAGGAAGCGCTCGATTTGAAAAGCAAATCCGGCGTGCACCGCCTGATTGGTGCGCTGGAAGAACGTGGTTTCATCCGGCGCCTCGCCAACCGTGCCCGCGCGCTTGAGGTCATGAAAATGCCCGAAGGCGGAAATGTGCGTGGTGACAATGTGACTCGCCTTGCTCCAGCGAAAGAAACCAAGCCGCAGATTCAAATTCCTGTCGCCGCGAACGATGTGATGGAAATTCCCTTCCATGGCAAGATTGCTGCGGGTGTCCCGATTGAGGCGCTTGAAGGTCAAAGTTCGTTATCGGTGCCAATGGCGTTGCTGGGCGCAGGCGAACATTATGCGCTTGAGGTGTCGGGTGACTCGATGATCGAAGCGGGCATATTGGATGGCGATTATGCCTTGATCCGCAAGGCCGATACCGCACGCGATGGCGAGATTGTGGTGGCTTTGGTGCGGGGAGAGGAAGCCACATTGAAATATCTGCGCCGTGAAGGTCAGCAGATTCGCCTTGATCCTGCCAATGGCAGCTATGAACCTCAATATTATGCGCAGCATGAGGTGCAGGTGCAGGGTAAATTAGCAGGGCTGTTGCGCCGATATCATTGATTTGATGCGACGGTTGCACGTGCTTCGATAGCGGCCTGAACCCAAGGCGAATGGCGACTGTTCTCATTGGCCGTAACTACGTGTTGATCGTTTAGATAAAAGGCCAAGCCGCCCGTTTGCTCTAGCAACCGGCGGTCTGCCTTTATCCATTTCGGCCGGCATGATTGGGGTAACCATCGGTCGCTCACAACAATATCAACTCGCTTACATACGGCGGCCATTTCCATTGATGGGATTGGGTTAAACGATCTGGTCGCGAGCAATGTCCACGAACGATCTCTGCCTTTCAATGCAATGACGCAATTATCGGACGTGCACTTTACGCCGGGCCAATCCTCGATAACAATCGCGGTTGCATTGCTGCCTGCCTTTTCAAAAATCATACCCCGAATGAAGTCACCGGCTTTTCCGCGTAATAAGGCGACCTCACCGTCTGGGCTGACCAGGGCCATATGTTTACCATCGCCCGTAACAAGGATATCTGGACGCGGCGCTGTGACCATCGCAATCACACCCATGATACATAATGGAACACCAACATAGCGAGCGCGCGTGGCGAGCAACCCAAATATCAATGCGCCAAAAACAAACGCTCCAAAGGCCCATATGGGCATGGCGGGCAACATCGTCACTGCGCCGGGCAGGCTGCTAACCCAATGCGCGAGAGCCAATATCGCTGCAATGCCCTGCCCCGCCAGCCACCAGAATGGCCATCCCACTCCAACCATATCAAAGACAAGCGCCAGTGCCTCAAATGGCATAATGACAAAGGTCGTGAGGGGAATGGCCACGACATTGGCCAAGGCACCGTAAAGCCCGGCCTTGTGGAAATGAAACAATGCAATGGGTGTGAGGACAAGTTCGATCGCAAGGCCGGTAAAAACGAGCGACGCAAGTGCCCTTAATGCTCTCCTGATGACGCTCTCTTCGCGCCTTTCGGTAAAGCGTTTCACCACAGGCATGTCATGCAAAACCACAATCGTTGCAACTGCTGCAAAGCTAAGCTGAAAACTGGGGCCCGCCATCGCCTCCGGCCAGGATATCAAAACCACTAAAGCCCCGAATGCGACCAGTCGAAGCGTAAGTGCGTCCCGCCCCATCGCCAAAGCGACCAATATAAGAAGCGCAGCAATGCAAGAGCGCACCGTTGGCACCTCTGCGCCCGTTAACAATGTATATGCCAGTGCACCAATTGCCGCCGCGGCTGCCGCATACACCGGAATGCGCACCCGAAGAGCCAGCCATGACGACAACGCCAATAATCGACTTACCGCAACGAAGATAAACCCCACAACGGCTGTAACATGCAACCCACTGATAGACAGCAAATGGGCCAACCCGCTATCACGCATGGCTTGCGCGTCTGCCTCGCTTATATGCCCCTGATCTCCTGTCACAAGTGCAGCACCGACCGCGCCGGCTCCTTTGGGCATGGACGCCAATATATGTTCCGTTAGCTCCGCACGCTTCGTTGCGAACAACGGTTCGCCATCGGCTGCTTGATGAAGCTGCACCTCCCCCAACGCTGTTCCCGTTGCCCCAATTTGTTGAAACCAAGCGCGGCGTGCAAAATCATATCCGCCTGGCAGGGTTGGACCTGCTGGCGGCAACAGCCGCGCGCGCAGACGCACGATGGCTCCGGGCTGGAAGGTGTTCTGATACTGTTCCGGTGAAAGATTTACCCGCACATAGGCCGGTAATTCTGAGCCACCGCCGGTCGCAAGCCGAAGCCGGAACACATCACGCGCAGAGATATTCTCCACAGTTTCAATCCGCCCATAAAAATCCCCAATCCATATCTTTCCTAAAACAGGTTGGGCGACTGTCGTTGAACGAAAGGCAATAAGGGAAAATCCAACCAATGTCGTGATCGCAGCCATGTGGACAATATTCCGCAGCCGGCTTCCAGATTTCGGCAACATACCAAATAAGGCCAAGGAAGCGCATGACAGTGCCAGACCAAGCCATGCGGAAGGACCGAACATTTGCCAAATCGCCACACCGAATCCGATGCCAACCGGCAGCCAAAGAGATAATTGGTCGCGTTCGCGGTCAAGCCAATTTTCTAGTGACCGAAACAGGGTGTCTGGCGCACCGAACGGGCCAGCTGCTTCCATCGTCAAAGTGCGAGAATATTGTTCCATAACAAATGTTTAGCACGCAGGAAACAAAGTGCAATTCATCCGCCATGAAGAAGCCATTGTTTGCCTTGACGCCTGTAGAATTTCCTACCATTGGACTACGCAACGACATAGCCATTTTCTCCCCACGAAATATTGGCACTTGAAGGGCCTCAACTTGTCGTCACGGGCGTTACCTGCGTCCCGTATCACATTAAAACATGCCTATCTAAAGGGCAGCCCGATTAATAGCTTAGCAGATATGGAGTTTGAAAATGGCCGATAACAACGCAACGCTCACCGTTGGCGAAACCAGCTATGACTTGCCCATCATGAAGGGTTCGGAAGGCCCTGACGTGATCGACATCCGCAAGCTATACGCGGCGTCGGACCATTTCACCTTTGATCCCGGCTTCACATCTACCGCGAGCTGTGAGTCCGCGCTTACGTTCATTGATGGCGACAAGGGTATCTTGCTGCACCGCGGCTATTCGATTGAAGAGTTATCAGAGCAGTCGAGCTTCATGGAAGTCTCCTATCTGCTTTTGAATGGTGAACTGCCGAGCAAAGCGCAGCTGGACCATTTTAGCTACACGATCTCGCGGCACACAATGCTGCATGAGCAGTTAGCGACCTTCTACCGTGGTTTTCGCCGGGATGCCCACCCGATGGCCATTATGTGCGGTGTCGTAGGCGCGCTTTCTGCATTCTATCATGACTCGACGGATATTAGCGACCCAACCCATCGGATGATTTCAAGCCATCGTTTGATCGCAAAAATGCCAACGATTGCCGCCATGGCGTACAAATATTCGGTCGGTCAGCCATTTGTTTATCCCGACAACCGCCTGTCCTACACTGGGAACTTCCTGCGCATGACCTTTGGCGTTCCTGCCGAAGAATATGTTGTGAACCCAGTCATTGAGCGCGCCATGGACCGGATTTTCATCCTCCATGCCGACCATGAACAAAACGCTTCGACCTCGACCGTGCGCCTGGCCGGTTCGTCGGGCGCAAATCCCTTTGCGTGCATCGCCGCTGGCATTGCATGTCTTTGGGGCCCAGCACATGGCGGCGCGAATGAAGCTGCATTGAACATGTTGCGTGAAATCGGCACGCCTGACCGCATTCCGCATTATATTGAGCGCGCAAAGGACAAGAACGACCCGTTCCGCCTGATGGGCTTTGGTCATCGCGTGTACAAAAACTACGACCCGCGCGCGTCTGTTATGCAGAAAACCGTTCGCGAGGTTCTAACCGAACTCAACATCAGCGATCCGATTTTCGACGTTGCGATGCAGCTTGAAGAAATGGCGTTGAATGACCCCTATTTCATCGAGAAAAAGTTGTTTCCGAATGTCGATTTCTATTCGGGCATCATCTTGTCGGCCATCGGTTTCCCGACCGAAATGTTCACCGTGTTGTTCGCGCTGTCACGTACCGTCGGCTGGGTCGCGCAATGGAACGAGATGATTTCCGATCCAGCCCAGAAAATCGGCCGTCCGCGTCAGCTTTACACCGGACCGAATCACCGGCCTTATCCTGGCTTAGACGCTCGCTAAATTATCGTGGAAGGCGGAGCGTAAATATTGCGCCTCCGCCTTCTGCATCTCCGACGGTAAGCTCTCCACCCATTGCACGGGCCAAGCGGCGCGAGATATAAAGGCCAAGGCCGCTTCCGCCGTCGCCGGTCCGTCCCAGGCGTTCGAATTTCAGGAATATGCGTTCGCGGTCCGCCTCACGCACGCCTCCGCCTTGATCGGAAACGGAGATAACAGCCCAATTTTGTTCCGTTGAAATATCCATGGACACTTCAGTCCCGTCCGGTGAATATCGAATGGCGTTGGTGACCAGGTTCAGCATGATCTGCAACACACGCCGGAATTCGGCGGTTGCGTTCACATGAATGCTTTCGTCTGGAACTTTGAAATTGATGCTATGATCAGCGGCCTTCAATGCCAGCAGCCCAGCGACGCGGCGTGCCATGTCACCCAGCTCGATCTTGTCTGGCGCAGTGGTAAATCCGGGCCGTTCCACTGCTTCTAAATCCCCCAAGTCCTCAACCAATGCGGTCAAATGCCGGGCGGCGTTAGCGATGTCGCGTGCATAGGTGGCGTAATTGTCGCGAACTGGTCCAAGAAGCTCGCTCCCGATGGTATCAGCATTGGCAATGATCCGACTTAACGGCTGACGCAGAACAGGCGCCAGGCTTTTTCCAAACAGCGTTCCAGGAGTTAAGGGGCTTGTGTTCCCCGTCTCAACTGGTGCGTTGTCTGGCATTTTTACAATATAAAGCGTGTAGCCCGCCGTTTTGCTTAATATACTTGATACTGGCTCCCCCCATACAAGCACATCATTCTGATCTCCCACGCGCGCACTCACGCGGCTGATCGCGGTGAAGTTTTCTATGTCGCGGATATAGCTGCCCGCATCATTCCCCAATAACCGTGCAACGATATCCTGCCCCGTCGCGCCAAAATCAGCAGGATGAATGACATTGGCAACGGGACCACTGGCCCGCACGAGACGCAGTGACGGATCAAAACTTAGCTTTAACGTATCATCGCGAGTGTCTGTCCACGCGGCGTTAGAGTTGGCGATCAACACCCGACCTGCCTTGTTGCGCCAACTTAAGATGGCAATGCGCACATTTTCACCCGCCGGCTCCGCCTCCACCCATAGTTCAAGGTTGTCAGTACCGTCTGATACAGTCACAGCGCGCGCAAGCCGCATCTGGAGACGCGAAACGATCTGAACGAGACCAAATAGCGCTGGACACGCTACGATGCCGCCGCTCGTCCCCCCTGCCCGCGAATGGAGTTGCGCCAGTGCATCATCGGCGCGCAACAAATGGCCATCCCGCGACAATTCGCCCGTCACAGGACGAGACAAGGTCGCAGTGTCAGTCACTTTAGACCAAAGGTGAGTAAGGACAACCGGGAGGCTGACCAAGATGCAACAACCTCAAGCGCAGTTTGCACGCCGATCTGCACGTAAGCATTTTCAAACAATGCGGCCTCTCGCGGCGTCAGCATCTGGCTGCGCAGGTCAACCAGTATACGCAAAGCGTCGTTTTTTGGGATATCCATTGCAGCCAACATGACCATGAACGCAAATGCCGATTCAAAATCCATGATCCGCAGAATATGATCATGTTCCAGATTAAGATCAGCACTGAGCTGGGCAACGAATAAATGCACACCGCAGGTAAGCGGATTCAACAAATCACCGCGTAGCTCATCACTCAAGAAATGCACGATTTTGCGAGCTGCGGCAGGTGCGGTGCGGGCTTCATCATACAGCGCAATAAGCGCATGGGCCGCCTGAGTAATTTCTTCTGATCGCTCCCCGAGTGACACCTCAAGCGCCGCCACCACCCGCCAGCAGCTTTTGTGCAGCAATTCAGGTGGCAGGTTCATATACGTCCGGCCTTGCGCGCGCAGGTGCAAGCTGTCGGCCGCCAATAATATCTGCGCAGCTTGGGCCACGTTGACGTCGCGATGGTCCAATAGACCCGTAACAAAAGCTGGCTGCCCGTTACCTAAACGCGCATCAAGCCTATCCTCCGCTACCCGCGCCATCGCAAAATCGACCAAGGCGGTTTCGCGTAAGAACCCGGAGCGCACCAACAACGGCCATGTTTTGGGATCGCGCGTGTCGCCTGCCAGTTTTACTTCAATGTCGCGGATAATCTGCAGCAGCTTTACAGAAACGGCGCTAATCGTTTCTTCTGATGGCGAATGCGTTGCCGACGGGAAAATGACTGCTGCGACATCCAGACACAAAGCGTCGGCATCGCGCGCATGGGCAGTCGCGACCGAAAGCAAATCTTCATTATGGCCAAGCGGTAAATTCAACGCAATTCCCGTGTGTTCAACAGCCATGGCTATAGAGAATTTTAGTTAACGCGGCTTTAAGCTTGCTTTGCCTTTTTGGCATCCATGTCGCGCTGAACGCTGGTTATAATCAGTGTGCAAAGCTGCAATACCATAATCCACTGCAATGCGGCGGTTATGCCCAACAATGCTGATCCAGCGATGGCAAGCAGGGCAATTGCCGCAGGTGAATGCAACAATTGCTTGGCCCAACCTGGCAACGCCATCTTTTGCGTGAGATATGCGAGTGCAGCCACAGAAAAGGCAGCAAATAAACCGTTATGTTGGTAGGACGTGGCCATATATGCGGCGCTGAACATCGCCAGTATGATCAGCGTCCATGTTATCACTGACAGGTTTTGAATGTGCTCACCGCCATCAGCATCATCGGTAACCGCGAGTCGAAGCGTATTTGCCGCAATGGCAAGAAATGCTGCGGTACTGGCCGCAATCGCAAAATCTCCAATACCCAAGGCAACGGCAATGAGGGCCAAAACCGGACTTGCGAATGTTGTCACCGTCACCGCTGCCGGACTTTGCCAAATAACCGGAACCAAGCGCGCCAAAATGGGGCCGAACAGCTGCGCCTCCACAAATCCAGCCCTGCTTGCGACACGGCGGCGGAGAATCTGCCGGTTGAGCTCGGAGAAATCCTGTGCACCTGTCAAAACGGTGAGCGTGCCATTATTGACATGTTGTTGTGACAATGGCCGAAACGGGACTTTGGCCAGTACGGCCTGC
This sequence comes from Sphingomonadaceae bacterium, assembly GCA_031426075.1. Taxonomy (GTDB): domain Bacteria; phylum Pseudomonadota; class Alphaproteobacteria; order Sphingomonadales; family Sphingomonadaceae; genus Sphingorhabdus_B. The sequence continues at coordinate 9,395 of JANPKN010000299.1, read as the reverse complement.
CGTAGCAGCGATGATATGATGCTCCAGTCGTCCGGCAGGTCGCGAAGCATGGCAATGGCCTCAGGCCCTACAACAGATACACCCGCCCACCGCGTGTTTATATCAATACGTTCGAACGCAGTATTCTCGTCGCGTCCATCGACCGTTGCTATGAAATTTTCCGTCGTCTTCAATAGGGTTTCCACCAACCCCAATTGAACATACAACAACCCGGACTGAACCCAAATACGGTCGCCCGCGTCCATATAACGCTGGATATCTGCACCGTTACGGACAAAATCGACTGTCTGGTTTCTGCTGCGACAACGGTCTGCCAGCGCGATTAACGATCCATCCACATTTTCGACTTCAATCAGGAACTTGCGAATACCCGCGCGTGCCAACGTCGATATCTGATATTCGATTAGCGATCCACCAGCGAGATCCGAGCGCGCCGTGCCCGCAGGGGTCCTACCATCGCCGCCATCACAGGCAACGGAAAGCAACGCGATTGTCGGGATGTTGTGAATGCGATTGGACACCATGTGTCCGATATGAATGTTACGCGTAATTTGCCAACATAATAAGTCTGCTCAAGCTGCTTTATTGTGCAGCAATGCTTTCGATGGCTGAAATGGCGTGGTTCAGTTTCCGGACGACAACCGGGTCGCCCGGTGCTCCGTCGCTCGCCTCATCGGCCAAGACCATCAGCTGAGTCGCACCGAAACTTGCAGCCAACCCGCGCAGCCGCCAGCTTGAATATTGCCAGTTGGCATCACAACGAGACCGCGAAAGTAAGCTAATCTGCCGTTTGGCGCTGTCGATGAACGACAGGCGCAGCTCCGACATCAGGGCGGCGTCATCGCCAACCGCGGCCTTTAATGCAGTGTCAAATGCGCCATAATCTACGGACATTCTCTTCCACTAGGCCAAACATCGTTAAGTTTGCGTTTCGCTCTCGAAATAATGTGTTAAATAGTGTGACATGACCATTCGATCGAAAATCGTTGGGCTTAACCGCCCGACCGCTGAACAAACTGATCCAGATGCTGCTGCCGACAATATGGACGGCGTATTGGTGGCTGATACCGAAGATGATTATGTTTCGGAATACGTGGATTACGTAGATGAAACGGCAGGTCGCAATGGCATTTTGCACTATACCATACCGACTCTGTTGCTGATCGCCTTTGCTGGCTGGTCGGCATTTTTTGGAGTGACATACTGGCCTGAAATACAGTCTGGGATAGCCAATCCCCGGATCATAATGCTGGTCGTTACTTGGGTAGTGCCGACACTGTTGATTGCCGTCCTGTGGTTGTTGGCCATGCGTAACAGCAGCCGGGAAGCGACACGTTTTGGTAAGATTGCAACTTCGCTGCGGACCGAAAGCGATGCACTTGCATTGCGGATGCGCACGGTGAACGAGGAAATATCGCTCGCGCGGGAATTCTTGTCGCAAAATGCCCGAGAATTGGAGACCGTTGGTCGGCAGTCTTCGCAAAAGCTCGTGGAATCTGCACAAATGCTCTCGGCTGCGCTTGCCGATAGTGATGAAAAAGCAAAAACGCTTGAGTCCGTAAGCAACGCAGCAAACACCAACCTAGAACAATTGCGGAAGCATTTGCCGGTAGTTACCAGCGCCGCAAAGGACGTAACCAATCAAATTGGAAGTGCTGGCAATAATGCTCAGGTCCAGATCAAGGCCCTGATTGCGACCCTCGAACGGGTTAGCGAAGCGGGTAAATCCGTGCGTGATTATATCGACGACGTCGAAGTCCGTGCAGCGGACTTGTCGGTCAGTCTGGAACAATCATTGAGCAATAGCGCGCAATTGCTTGAGACAAAAAGCGCCGAAGCGCTTGACCGTAGCGCCGAAATGGCCACGCTCATGGATAGTGCATCTCAGGCCATTTCCAGCGGTATCGCTCAGGCATCAGGCGACATCGACACCGTATTGGCCGGAAGCAACGAAAATATCCAGTCGAGCCTTGCCGAGCTTCGTCGAGCTTTGAGCGATATAGAAGCCCAGTCTCGACAGGAAGAGACGCGTATACGCAATATGATCGCTGAAATTGGTGGGCATATTCAAATTAGCGCGGCCCAGATTTCAGAAGTTGACCGCAATGCCACCGATCAGACGTCGAAGCTGGCATTCGCTGTCTCTGCACTTGGCGAAAGTACCCGCTCGGTCGGAACGGCCTTGTCCGATAATCAGGCCAAAACAGCCGACCTGATCGGACAATCGGACAAGTTGGTGGCAACGCTTGGGATCGCAAATCAGGAGATTAGCCAGCATATCCCCGCGGCAATGGATAATCTCAATATCCGCATGACCGAAGGTATCGCGCAAGTTAAATCCGCGCTCTCCAGCGCTCAAACGCTGGAAGAAATGAGCGACGTGATGCTTGAAAAGTTGAATACGCTTGAGCAATTGATTGCTACGCAACATGATGCTGTTGGCGCGCTTATGGCCGAAAGCGATGCACATTTCGCGGCACGACACGAACAAGTTGATGCCCTTGGCGCGTCGCTTAAGCAAACTCAGGCCTTATTGGAGGACATGTCGGGCGAAGCCAATGAGAGGCTTGTCACATCACTTCTCCGCGTGCGTGAAACAACCCGCGCTGCCGCCGAGAGCAGCCGCAAAATCCTTGATGATGAACTCGCACATATTGCTGACCAATTGACTGAGCAAAACCGTGTTGCACTGGCAAATGCGCTAGATACGCAAGTTTCGTCGATGAATGACGCAGTGCAAGCCGCTGTGGAGCGCAACATCGAACTGGCGGAAACTGCCTCCTCGATGGTGGTGAAGCAACTGGGCGAGCTGGACGAAATGACCACGAGCCTCGAAAGCCGGATTGCAGAAACGAAAAACACTTTTGAATCGGTGCACGACGACAGCTTTGCCCGTCGCATGGTGTTGCTCACCGAGTCTTTAAACTCAACCGCGATAGATGTTGCGAAGATATTGTCGAACGACGTCTCCGACACTGCATGGGCAGCGTATTTGAAGGGCGACCGGGGCGTGTTCACCCGGCGGGCCGTCCGCCTGCTCGACTCCAGCGAAGCAAAGATCATCGTCAAACATTATAGCGATGACAGCGAGTTCCGCGAACATGTGAACCGCTATGTCCATGATTTTGAAGGCATCATGCGTCTGTTGCTCAGCACGCGGGACGGCAATGCCATTGGCGTCACCTTGCTGTCATCGGACATCGGCAAGCTGTACGTGGCGCTGGCTCAAGCCATTGAGCGGCTACGCAAATAAGAATCAGGCCGGGGGGTTAAACAGTGCGTCGAAGCTATCGCGGTTGATCCAGCCATAGCTGTAGTTTGCGTAATATAACGCAAACAAAGCGGCCGACAGCAACGTCGTTCTCAGTAAGATTGTGCCGGGTTGAAAATTACCCGGCGCGCTATCTGCCTGCCCAGGAACTTTGGGTAAGCCGAGCTCTTCATGCGTGCGTACGCCTATGGGCAGGATGACAAACGCCGTCATCACCCAAAACAGGGCGTAAATGGCAATCATCGAAGTCCAGGTCATGCTGTCTCCACTATCAATACGTCCACGATTGGCTTCTTGCCTGTCCAGCTTACCGCCACACGGCGGACGGCCAAACGCACAGTTTCGCGCAATTTGTCATAATCGCCGCGATGGTCCTTCACAGCTTTCACCGCAGCAGCAGTGGCTTCTTCAAGAAAGTCTTCCAGATCTTCTTCAATTGGCACACCGTGTAGGCGGATCTCGGGATTGCCGAGCATCCTATCTTTTGCGTCCAGCGCAAACGCCACCGAGATTAGCCCATACCACGACAGGCGACGGCGTTCATTCAATGTCGCTCCGTCGGCGGCGATGATGGTATCACCATCCAAAATCAGACGGCCAGTGCGCTCTTTGCCAACAATCTTGGGTTCGCCCGGCGCCAGACGCACGACGTCACCATTGGACTGCACAACGGCTTTAGGCACGCCATGGGCACGCGCAAAACGCGCCTGTTCAGCCATGTGACGGCGTTCTCCGTGCACAGGGATCAGGATTTCAGGACGGACCCAGTCATAAAGCGCGGCTAGTTCAGGCTGCCCGGGGTGACCGGACACATGCACATGCGCCTGCTTTTCGGTCACTGTCAGGATATTGCGTTCGGCAAGCTTGTTCATGATGATGCCGATGGCGATTTCATTGCCCGGGATCTGCTTGGAAGAGAAGATCACCGTATCGCCTTCCTCAAGCTTCACTGGGTGGTTACCCTCCGCGATACGCGCCAAAGCAGCGCGCGCTTCGCCCTGCCCGCCGGTAGCGACAACAATAACGTCGCGCCGCGGCAAACTGTCGACGCTCTCCATATCCACCGTCTTCGGCATATCTTTCAAATAGCCGTTGGCCTGCGCGGCTTCAATAATCCGGTGAAGCGAACGCCCTGCAAAACATAGGGTGCGTCCGCTTTCGCGCGCCACTTCGCCCAAGGTCTGCAACCGTGCGGCGTTGGAAGCAAAAGTCGTGACAACGACCCTGCCCTTCGCCGCCTTGACCGACTTTAGCAGGTCATCCTTGACGCTGCCTTCGCTGCCGCTGGTTTCGGGGTTAAACACGTTGGTGGAATCACACACCATGGCCAGCACTTTGCTGTCGCCGATTGCGGTTAGTGCTTCCTGTGTCGATGGTGTGCCCAAAACGGGCCGTGGGTCCAACTTCCAATCACCCGTATGGAAAATTTTCCCATATGGCGTTGTGATCAAACAGGCGCTCATCTCGAGAATGGAGTGCGCCAAGGTTACGAATTTGAAGTCGAACGGCCCCATGGAGAACGCACCCTCCATCGGGATGACGTTCAATTCCACGATGTCGGCGATGCCTTCTTCTTCAAGCTTGCCCCGGATCAGCGTGGCCGTAAATGGCGTCGCATAGAGCGGCACGCCAAGATCGGCGGCGAAATAGGCAACTGCGCCGATATGGTCTTCATGGCCGTGGGTCAGAACGATGCCAAGCAAGTCGGCTTTACGCTTCTCGATAAATTCGAGGTCAGGCAGGACAAGGTCAACACCGGGATATTCCGAATTCGCAAATGTGAGGCCCAGATCGACCATCACCCATTTGCCCTGGCAACCGTATAAATTGACGTTCATTCCGATTTCGTTGGACCCACCAAGGGCAAGGAAAAGCAGCTCATTTTTTGGGGTCGTCATCAGTTAATTTCTCTATTCCTGTACAAAAGCGCCAGCCCCCGCAGCGTTAAATCGGGCTCTACCCGGTCAAATAAATGGCCATGTTGCTGAAATAGGATGGCCAAACCGCCGGTCGCAACGACCGATACAGGTTCGCCAATTTCAGCCTTCATCCGTGCGAGTATCCCCTCGATCATCGCCACATAGCCCCAATAGATGCCAATCTGCATTTGTCCAACAGTCGTTGTACCAATCACGCTTTCATTTGGCGGTGGTTCGATTGCAATTCGCGGCAACATGGCGGCGGCGGCGTATAAAGCATCAAGCGACAGATTGACCCCCGGTGCTATGCTGCCCCCGCGATAAGATCCGTCTGGTCCAATATAATCAAATGTCGTGGCCGTGCCGAAACTGATCACAATCTTGTGACCATCCTCAAGCGATTGCGCTGCGATGGCATTGACCGCTCGATCCGCGCCGACCGCATGCGGTTCAGCCACGCGTAATTGAATACCCCACCCAACAGGGCCACGCCCAGCGATGAGCGCTTCACAACCAAAATAGCGCGTCGCGAGGAGCTGCAGATTATGCAAGGCACGCGGGACGACCGTGGCAATGATGACCGCATTGATGTCCGTACGGCGGAACCCGGCCATCTGGATCAATTGATCCAACCAGACGGCATATTCGTCTGCGGTGCGGCGCGCATCGGTCGCAATGCGCCATCGCTGCAGTATTTCGCCAGCATCATCGACCAATGCAAATTTTACATTGGTATTACCCGTATCAATCGCGAGCAGCATAGCTCACCCCTGTTAAATTAGAAAAACATCGGCCGCGTGAATGGCACGAAATGAACCATCCGCCAAGCTTAGCCGTAACGCGCCATCACCATCCAGACCAGCATACAGGCCCTGCAGGTCCTCGCCATCAGGCAGCCGGACTGACAAAGCCGTGCCGCGTGGATGGGCGTTGGCCTCCCAATATCGGATGATCGGATCAAGCCCCGACTGCCGCCAGACGCCCAGATAACGTCCAAACGCCTCCGCGACGATCTCCGTCGCTGTTTGCGCATCAGGCGGCGCCGCGCCAAGCGACAGCAGATCAGTTACCTTGCGTTCTAGATTCTCAGGGTGCCAAACCAGGTTGAGACCAATGCCGACCACCACGGCGTCGGATGTGCGCTCCAACAACATGCCGCACAATTTTGCGCCATCAAGCGTCAGAATATCATTGGGCCATTTAAGAGCAACGCCGATTTGAGGGGCAATCTGCCGGACAGCGTCGAACACGGCCACCGCCGTTACAAACGCAAGACTGGCTGGCGACGGATCGGTATCGCGCAATCGAACGATGGTGCTGGCGAACAAATTGCCTTTGGGACTTTCCCAACTGCGTCCCAAACGACCCCGTCCACCATCTTGTGCGTCGGCACGAAGCCATAATCCCTCAGGTGCGCCTTGTGCCGCCCGCGTCAAGAGATCCGCGTTCGTTGATCCAGTGAGCGCAACTTCTTCGAAGATCGGCGTCAGAACAGCGCCCTCGCCGCATAAGCGGTCCAGACCCCAAGCGCAGGTATCGCGAAATAGCCCAGGGGCGAGTTCGCAGCGGCGAGCAATCCGCCAGTCCAGACAAGCACCTTGTCGTCGCTTTCGGCGATGACGTCGGCTGCGTCATCAAAATACATGACCTTGACGACCTTCAGATAATAGAATGCGCCGATAACCGATGCCGTGATACCGATAACCGCAAGCGGCAACAAATCAGCGGCAACGGCAGCGTTAAACACCACCAGCTTGCCCCAGAAGCCGAACAATGGCGGGATACCGGCAAGACTGAACATGAAAATCGCCAGCGCAGCAGCAAGCGCAGGGCGCGTCTTGGACAGACCAGCGATATCGGCAAATTCTTCCCGATATCCGCCGTCGTGGTCCTTCAACTGCATCAGACAGACAAAGCTGCCTAACGTCATGGCGACATATATAACCAGATAGACCAGCATCGCCGCGATGCCCTGTTCCGTGCCAGTGGCAAGACCAATCAGGATGAAGCCGACATTGTTAATCGAGCTGTACGCCATCAGGCGCTTCAGATTTTGTTGGCCGATTGCGCCAACTGCGCCGATGATGATCGACATCAATGCAACCGCGATGATGATTTGCTGCCACACCAAAATCTGAGAGCCAAATGCCTCAAGTACAATGCGGATGGTCAAAGCAATTGCGGCAACCTTGGGTGCGCTCGCGAAAAAGGCGGTGACGGGCGTTGGTGCGCCTTCGTAAACGTCCGGCGTCCACATGTGGAACGGCGCGGCGCTGATCTTGAAAGCCAAGCCCGACAAGATGAACACAATGCCAAAGATTAAGCCGAGGCCGACTTCGGTGTCCATTGCTGTGCCGATGGCGGCAAAGCTGGTTGAACCGGCAAAGCCATATACCAAGGACGCACCAAACAGCAGCATACCGCTGGCCAACGCGCCAAGAACGAAATATTTAAGCCCCGCCTCTGCCGAACGGCCGTCGGAACGCACGAAGCTTGCAAGGACATAAGCCGACAGGCTTTGCAGTTCGAGGCCGATATATAATGTAATCAGGTCGGTCGCCGAAACCATGACGCCCATGCCGATGCAAGAGAGCAGGATGAGCACAGGATATTCGGCACGCATGGCGCCTGCCTTCTCCAAGAAGCGCGGCGCAATCATCAACGAAATGGCGGCGGCAATAAAAATCACAATTTTGGAAAAGTTACCAAACGCATCGTTGACCATCAAACCGTCAAATGCCGATACATCAGTACCATTGATCATAAAATCTATAACGAATGCAGCCGCAGCGCCGAGGGCCGCGACAGCCAATATGCTGATCAACCGGCCTGCCTTTTCAAACCAAGCCGCCAACAGCAGCAAGACAAGCGCGGAAAAGCTTAGAATAATCTCTGGACGGACCAAAGAGAGAGAAGCGTTCAGTTCCATTATCAATGGCTCCCCTCAGCCATATTTTTTTCCGGACCATGCACCACGCGGTAACGCGCGGTTGTCGGGTCCACTAATTTCAGCTTGCTGTCACCAACGGGAGCAGCGCGTTCAACGCGGGCGACGATAGTTGCAACGTCGCGGCGGATGGGTGCCAGGAATGTTTCGGGGTATACGCCCATCCACAAGACTACGACCGCAATTGGCGCAAGTAGCCACAATTCGCGACCATTGACGTCCGACATCGCAGCTGCATCGGCGTTAACCTGAGGCCCAAACGCAATGCGACGATAGAGATACAACATGTAGCCAGCACCAAGAATAATCCCCGTGGTGGCGATGAACGTGGCCCAGGTCGAAACCTTATAAGCGCCGGCTAGGCTCAAAAACTCGCCGACAAATCCGCTTGTGCCGGGCAAGCCAACGCTCGCCATGGTAAACAGCATGAACAGCAACGCATATTTGGGCATGTTGACGCTAAGCCCGCCATAACGGCTGATCTCGCGGGTATGCAGGCGGTCGTAGATTACGCCAACGCACAAGAAGAGCGCGCCTGACACGAGGCCGTGGCTCAGCATCACGATTATCGCACCTTCGATACCCTGTTGGTTGAAAGTAAACAAACCAACCGTCACAATCGCCATATGCGCGACCGACGAATATGCGATCAGCTTTTTCATATCCTGCTGCACAAGAGCGACAAGCGACGTGTACACTACCGCAACCATCGACAGACCGAATACCAATGGGATGAAGTCAGCGCTTGCCTCTGGGAACATGGGCAAAGAGAAGCGCAGGAAGCCATAGCCCCCCATCTTCAGTAACACACCTGCCAGGATGACCGAACCAGCAGTTGGCGCCTGTACGTGGGCATCAGGCAGCCAGGTGTGCACTGGCCACATCGGCATCTTCACCGCGAAGGATGCAAAGAAGGCCAACCAAAGCCATTTTTGCGCTTCCACAGGGAAGTCGGTGTTCAACAATGTCGGGATATCTGCCGTGCCAGCAAATTGGATCATCCACAGCATAGCGATCAGCATCACGAGTGAACCAAGCAAGGTGTAGAGGAAGAATTTGTAAGACGCGTAAATGCGGTCCTGTCCGCCCCAGATACCGATGATGAGATACATCGGGATCAGGCCAGCTTCGAAGAAGATGTAGAACAGCAGCAAATCCTGCGCCGCGAAAACGCCGATCATCAGCGTTTCCATCAGCAGGAACGCCGCCATATACTCGCCGACGCGGTTTTGTATTGAGGTCCAGCTTGCACCAATAC
>JANPKN010000298.1:0-11364 GCA_031426075.1 Sphingomonadaceae bacterium | reverse complement strand
ATGAGATGCCAACCATCGCCTTGCGCGCCCACTCGCCCCTGATTTTGCAGGTCAATGAGATGCGCAAGGACAGAGCGGCCCGCTGCGCCAATGAGGCGGGGGTCCAAGCCTTTATACATGGCCGCCACCATATTGGGGACGTGTCCCTCGCCCGCCTCAAGCAAGGTGACGATCTGCCGCTCGCGTTGCCGTCGATGGCCAATCATGCCGCGCACCAGCTGACGTGGATTTTCGACTGCGGGCCCGTGGGCTGGGTAATAAATGCGGTCTTCACGCTCGTACAGTTTCTGCAAGCTGGCCAGGTAATCGCTCATATCGCCATCGGGCGGACTAACGACACTGGTCGACCATTTCATCACATGGTCGCCAGTGAACAGCGCGCCGCTCTCACGCAGAGAGAAGCAGAGATGGTTGCTGGTGTGTCCCGGCGTCGCCACTGCCTCCAAGGTCCAACCGTCACCAGATATGGCCTCAGCGTCCTTTAAAATGCGATCTGGGTTGTAATCCGGGTCAAAGGCACTGTCGGCACGTGGACCATCGTCGCGCAAGACCAATGGCGCGCAGCCAATGATTGGTGCGCCAGTGGCTGCCTTTAATGGAGCTGCCGCTGGCGAATGGTCACGGTGGGTGTGGGTGCACATAATCGCAGTGACGCGGGCGTCGCCTACCGCGCGCAATATAGCGTCGACATGCCCTTCACCCCGAATGTCGGCAGGGTCACCAATGCTCTGGCCGCTGCCAACGGGGCCAGGATCGATCACAGCCACGTCGCTGCCGTTGCCGACAATCCATGTTTGCGTTCCCGTGTAGGTGTAAGGCGACGCATTCGGCGCGAGTACCCGCCGCACGAGCGCCTCATGCTGTTCGGTTTCACCTGCTTTAATTGTGTCGGGCCAGTTCATCCGCGCGATATGGCGCATAACGGACAAAAGAAAAAGGGGCGGCTCTCGAATACCGCCCCGACCGGGTCCTCAAAAGGGGAGCATGCCTGACCCGAAGGAAGTTTCCCTGTTATTCGCCTTGAGCGCTTTGTGCCTCAAGCTTGCGGATTTGAAGTTCGAGTTGCTTCACAACATCTTTGCGAACGCCAGCGGGCATGTCTTTGTCATTGCCAATTTCGCCGCGGGCTTCACGTAAGCCCTTGATGGCTTCAACGCGGGCAATCCGCGCCTGACCTTTGCCGCACATCACGATTTTAACGCGCGATTTGCTGGTGCCGTCAAAACCTTCGACATTCGTCGTGACTGGTTGCCCCACGGCGCAGTTTTTGGTGATTTCCTTGATGTCGATCTCTGGCACATAAGATGCAGCATTGGTCATAGCGATCACCCGATTGGCTTCGGCCATCGCACGAGCAATCTCCGCTGAAGCCATGGCAGTATCCGCTTCAATCTGCGCGCCATTGGCCTGATGCATCGCCTTCGCCGCCTCGCGGCCAGCCTTGTCGGCTTCAATCATCGCAACAGCGGCTTGACCGCGGGCTTCCGTTGCATCCGCTATGACTTTCTCTAGTTCTGCTTCTGAAAGTGGCTTTTCGCTACGAAACACATATGTCGTCCCGTCGCGTGAAAGTCTTTGCACGACCTTCCCACTGGGTTTGCCATTGGTGGTCGAGCCAAGCGAGATATTGATAACCTTGACCGGTTTTGCTGGCGGCGCTGGCGGAATTGGTGGAGCAGGTGCAGCCGGTTCGGCGGGGGCCGCAGGTGCAGTCGGCGCAACAGGCTCAGCTTCACCGGCAACCTGCGCCTCTTGCGCGCGAATGGCTGGCACGATTGTGGCGGTAAGCGGCAGGATGATAGCAGCGGCAGTTAATATGCCCACTTTACCAATCGACCGGCGGGTTTTGCTGGCGTCATTCATGGTCAGTCTCCTCAATCTTTCTATGACAGTCTTGGGGGAATTCAGCGCGGTCGCAAAAGTGGGCACGCCGTCAAATGCTGTCCGGGCAAGCGCCCTTCCGTAAATTTCCCGCTGGCTAGAATCTTTGCCTGCGAGAACGCGGGCATCGCATGCCGCTTCTTGGTCAAACCGAAATGCACTCCAGCTCATCCATGCTATGGGGTTGAACCATAAAAGGCACAGGACAGTATAGGCCGCTAAATTTGCGAACAAATCGCCCGATTTATGATGTGCCATTTCATGGGCAAGCGCGAGCTCGCGCTCCGCAGGCGAAAAGGTTTTGAAAAAATTCACCGGCACAGCAATCGTGCGCTTGAACAATCCAAACGCGAGCGGCCCGGCCACCTGATCCGAGGCGACTATCCTGATGCCATCAACATAAGCAATGTCGGTCGCCTCTGACAAAAGGTCGTCGCGCATCGTGGCGTATCGAATCATCTGGACGATGAACAGCAATACAGCACCGCCAAGCCAGAGCGTGACGCCCAACGCAACATAATCGACGGACGGAAGCGCCGCCACGTGGCTGGTAGTCGCTGCAACGCTTTGCGGGGCGGATATTCCTGTAAGGACTGCGTCTCTTACGGTGTCCTGCACCGCAAAGTTGCTCTCCAGTGTCGCAACGGCAGGCCCCTCAAGCGTTGGCATTAACACCCGGGCAGCGGGAATAAGCCACAGCGCATAGGCAACGCCCGGTCCGAAATTCTCTGCTACAGTTCGCCGCACCATCAAGACTGCTACCATCAGCAATGTTGTCACCATGATGGTGTCGAACAACCACGCGCCCATGAAGTCCGTGCTCATGATTTCATCTCCTGCAACAGTCTCTCAATTTCGGATATGTCATCGTCGCTCAGCCTGTCCTGTTCGGCCAGATGTGCGAACAGAGGCATGAATTTGCCGCCGAAAAGGCGGTCCACCAATCGCTTCGATTCATGCGTCACATAATCTTCGCGGCCAATGAGCGGCGAGTAGAGAAAGCGCCGCCCATCGGCGGTGTGTTCAACCGCGGCCTTGCTGAGAAGGCGTGACAACAATGTCTTGACGGTGGGCAATGACCATTCACGGTCATCGGGCAAGCGCGCAGCGACATCGGTTGCCGTTAAAGGTGCGCGCTCCCACAGGATTTCCATAATCGTTAGTTCGGCGTCGCTGATACGTTCTGATGACATGTTTGATTCTCCGACTACAGACGTAATCGATTCGATTACACCTGTAAACGTCGTTAGTCATCACGCGTTGGCTATTCGTCGAACTATTTTACACTGCGCGGTCGGGGTTCTGACGCACTTTGGTTCAAATTACTGGATTATATAGATTTTCTCTATTTGGCACAACCGGTGCATATCTGATACCGTTCAACACCCACTCAGCCAGGACGGGTTGGTTTGCTACTGGTCTCGCACCGCCCGTCCTCGCCTTCTCCTTTTAAATTCTGACACAAAAAAGGCCGAAACCCGATGTGGGTTCCAGCCTTTTATGCAACCCTTGAGGGCTTAGATTTATTTCGCGCCGAAGTTGATCTTTGCGGTCACACCAAAATAACGATCGGCTTCACGGGGGATGATGTAGCGATATGATCCGCCCGGGCCACCCGATACGATCGATGATGCGAAGCTTTTATCGAACAGGTTCTTAACCTGAAACGCGAGCCGCCAACCATCATTCGGATCAACCAGAGCCGCGGACAAATCAACAATCGCATAGCCATCAACCGTCGATCCAAGACGAACTGCGGGGCTTGGACTCAATTCGTAAATTTGGTCCGATTGCATGGCAATCTGGCTTCCGAGTTCAATGTTAGCAAAACCGGAGGTTTCGATATCATATTGCGCGCCAAGCGAGAGCTTCCATTTTGGTGCGTTGGCCAACGGCGTGCCCTTGGCGATCAACTGGGTTGCGTCTGCACCGGGTGGTAGGCGGAAATTCTCGACCTGCGCCTTGTTATACGCAACACCGCCGGAGAGGCTGAAGTTGCGTGATGGTGTGGCAACAAAATCAAGCTCGAAACCCTTGGTCGAAACCGAACCTGCGTTGGTGAGGCGTGTGGTACGCACACCAGCCACAAAATCGGGGCTGTTTGCCTGATAGTTATTGTACTTGGCGTAATATGCCGCGAGGTTAACGATGAGGTCGCCGTCCAGGAACGTGTTCTTCAAACCCACTTCAAAGGCGTTGACTGTTTCTGGCGCGATGACACCAGCCCCAACCGTCGTCAGGTTGTAGAATATGTTATACGCTGGCCCCTTGTAACCACGGGTATAGCTTGCATAGGCCATGTTATTTTCGGTGAGATCGGCCTGAATGGCTGCCTTACCCGAAAGATTGTTGTTTTTTGTGCTTGAAGTGAAGGGAACGCCGTTCGACGGGCCTGCCACAAAACCGGTCGCTGGCAGGGTTGCCACTTGACCATTGTTGTAAACACCGGCGTCAAAGTTTCCTTGTACGCCAGGACCTGCAAGCGTTGTGCGGCGGATGTGGTTCACATCCAGCGTATCACGCGTATACCGCAAGCCACCGATCAGACGAAGGCTGTCCGACAGATTAAGTGTTGCCTGTCCAAAGGCAGATAGATTCTTGAAGGTCGACCCGAAGTCAGCCGTACCCGCAGGTGTCGTGATGGTCGACACGCCGGGAGTGGTTGAACAAGGAACCAAGCCAGGCACAACCGCGGCAAGAGTCGAGGCCGAACACGTGATCACATTACGCGTAAAACTACGGTCGGACTCTGCTTTCGAATAATAGGCGCCAATCACATACTCAAGGAACTGACCCGTAGGCGACGCAATCCGCACTTCCTGACTGAAGGTATTCGAGGTCTGCGGACCACTATCGTGCAGTTGGTTCAGACCGACATATGTCCGGTCGAGCCAGTCGCCGTCACGGATCTCGGTATTGTCCCAGCCACGATAGCTTGTGATCGACGTCAGACTATGTTCGCCCAATGCGATGTCGGCCTGCAGCGCAATGCCCCAGCTTTCTTCCTTGGTCGCGGTGACGAGGTTCTGACGAATGTTACGCGAATCCGAACCATTAAAGCCGGTACCCGCAAGCGCGAGAGCGCCGGCATTGGTTGGCGTCGTACCGATAATTTCTGCACAGCAGTCGTCATTAGCTTTGCGGTAATCGCCGCGCAATGTCAGCATGATGTTTTCACCAACATCAGCCTCAATTGCACCACGAACACTGTAATGCTCATAACCATTGACCTTTTTGCCAGTGGTCAGGTTGTTGACGTTGCCGTCATAGCTTCCGTAAAATCCGGTGAAGCGCGAGCGGACGTTGGCGCCCAAAGGCAAGTTCACCGTCGCACGGCCGCGATATTCGGACTTCGTGAAAAATGAGCCTTCTACCGTTGCACCGAAATCAGCGGTCGGACGCTTTGTTACGATGCTGACGACGCCCGCGGACGCGTTCTTGCCGAACAAAGTCCCCTGCGGTCCGCGCAACACTTCGATGCGTTCGACATCGAACAGGTCGGTAAAGCCTTCGCCAGCACGGCTTAAGACAACGCCATCCAGCACTGCGGCAACCGAAGGTTCGGCCGCAATTGAAAAGTTAATGGTACCAACGCCGCGCAGGAACAGCGCCTGGTTCAGCGACGTGCCGGATTTGCGGAAATTCAAGCTTGGAACGAGATACTGCGCATTCTCAAGCGTGATACCGCCATTATTGGCGACAGCGTCTCCGCCGACCACAGACACAGCAAGCGGAATGTCTTGCAAACGCTCTTCACGCTTCTGCGCGGTCACGATGATCTCGGCGTTTGCCGAATCGTCTTCTGCCGGGGCATCCTGGGCCATCGCAGGCAGGCTGATACCAACCATGATTGCAGCACTTGCAAGCAATGAAGCGCGGACGAGACTGGAATTTCTGGGACTAAATCTTAGCATAATAACCTCCCTAAATATCGGCGTTCCACTTCTCGACCTGAACGCTCGAATTTGCGCGAGCGGTATAATCTGTGGTGGCTACTGCCGGTGATTGCGGCGCGATTGTTACCACATTGACTCAATATGTCTAGCGGTGTCATATAGCGCCGATAATTAGGCGTTAACTGTTGCAATGTTGTCATAGTAGCGTCTTTCACGAACCGAGAGGGACTGAGATTGCCATTTACGGTCATCACGCAACCAGACGGATTTGACCTGTTGCGCAATGGTATGTGCCTGCTGTCTCATCGCAGAAGTGCCCCTGCGATCAGCATAGGCATCGGGGCGCCCGATCTGGAAATGGTCCGCGGCAATTTTCGCATCGATGACATCGTTGACACGCGATTGGCGCTTGATTGCTTTGCCGAAATGGATGGTGCTTTCAAGCTTTGGAATGCGGCGCGGCCTGACATCATCGCCACATTGACGTTAGACGAACATCTGAAGCGGTCTATACTCACGTTTCGCTGCTCCGACCCATCCATCAACCGGCTTTGGATAACCATGCAATGTGAAGCCTCCGAAGCATTTTGGGGCGGCGGGGAACAGATGTCTTATTTGCGGCTTAACGGGCGGCGCTTTCC
This sequence comes from Sphingomonadaceae bacterium, assembly GCA_031426075.1. GTDB lineage: Bacteria > Pseudomonadota > Alphaproteobacteria > Sphingomonadales > Sphingomonadaceae > Sphingorhabdus_B. The sequence continues at coordinate 4,946 of JANPKN010000298.1, read as the reverse complement.
GTTTTGGACGTCTGAACCTGGTGTTGGTCGTGACAAATCGACCCTTTTGACGCAGACTATGGATGATGACGGTTTGGCAGGCGGCGATTATTGGACAACCAATTACCCGCAACCGACATGGCTGAGTTCAGCGCGCTATGCGGTCCATCTCGAAACCGCAGCATATTCCGTTCTCGATCTGACGGAAAGGGGCCGCGTTGACATCGAATGCTGGTCGGCCAATGTCGATGTGGAATTGTTGGAGGCGCCCTCGCTACCAAAATTGGTTAGTCTATTGTCCGACCGCTTCGGTCGCCAGCCAGCATTGCCCGACTGGGCGATTTCAGGCGCGATTGTCGGCCTGAAGGACGGTGCAGACACCTTTGACCGGTTCGAGAATATTGCCGCCTCTGGCGCGGCGATTACGGGGCTGTGGTGCGAAGATTGGGTCGGCATCCGGCAAACCAGCTTTGGCAAGCGATTGTTCTGGGACTGGAAATGGAATGAAGCGCGTTATCCCTACCTGCCCGCCCAGATATCATCGCTAGCAGAGCGCGGCATCCGCTTTCTTGGTTACGTGAACCCCTATCTCGCTGTTGACGGTGCGCTGTACCAAGAGGCGCTGGCCAGTAACTATCTGGCGCTGCGGCAGGACAGCGACGCGCCTTATGCCGTCGATTTCGGCGAATTCGACGCAGGCGTGGTGGATTTCACCAATCCTGATGCCGCAAACTGGTTCGCCGACCGCATTATCGGGCAGGAAATGCTAGACTTTGGACTTTCTGGGTGGATGGCAGACTTTGGCGAGTATTTGCCAACGGATGTGCGCCTGTTCGACGGGTCAGACCCAATGGAGGCGCATAACCGATGGCCCGTTCTATGGGCAAAAGTTAATGCAGATGCGATCGCTTCGCGCGGCAAGACCCAAGATGCGACTTTCTTCATGCGCGCTGGCTTCTCGGGCGTGCAAGCGCATTGCCCGTTATTATGGGCAGGTGACCAATGCGTGGATTTCACTAGGCACGACGGCATCAACACCGTCATCACCGCCGCGTTATCGTCAGGCCTGCTGGGCAACGCCTATCACCATAGCGACTTGGGCGGTTACACTAGCCTGCACGGCGTCGTGCGTACCGCTGAACTGATGCACCGCTGGATTGACCTTGCCGCCTTTGCCCCCGTCATGCGAAGCCATGAAGGCAACCGCCCGGCCGACAATCTGCAACTCGACAGCAGTCCCGAAATCCTCGCCCATTTTGCGCGCATGAGCCAGGTGCACGCGCAGCTTGCGCCATATGTTCGCGCGCTGTGCGACGAAGCGGTTGCAACTGGCTTGCCTCTGCAACGGCCAATGTTCCTGCATTATGATGACCCTGAATATTACGACATTCAGGACCAATATCTCTATGGTGCAGACATGATCGTCGCACCCGTAGTTGAAGAAGGCCAGGACCGCCGCTTTGTGGCGCTGCCCCATGGCGACTGGGTTCATCTTTGGTCCGGGGATGTCTATGGCAAAGGCTTGCACGACATCGCTGCACCGCATGGCCAGCCGCCGGTGTTCACGCGCCAGGACAGCATGCATGCCGAGTTGTTTGCGTCCATCGGCAAGGCGTTCGGCGCATGAACCCACGCGCCAATATCCGTGATGTGGCCAAGCTTGCTGGTGTGGCGGTCAAAACCGTCAGCCGCGTGCTCAACAATCATCCGTATGTAAGCGCGACTACAAAGGCCAAGGTTGACGCTGCAATGTCGGAGCTTGGGTTCAGCCCAAGCATTGCCGCGCGCATTCTCGCCGGTACAAAGTCCGGGCAAATCGCCCTGATCTACGACAATCACAGCCCCTATTATATGCATCAAATCATGCAAGGGTGCTGGGACCGATGCCATGAAGAGGGGATGCGCCTTATCGCGCAGCCTGTGGATGTCGCCGACCCTGACGTCGGCGAACAGGTACGCGGCATGGTACGGCAGACACATGTCGACGGGGCCATATTGTCCTCACCTGTTACCGATTGCGTGCCCGTGCTGAATGCGCTTGAGGCACTCAACATTCCTTTCGTGCGCATCTCGCCAGGCACCAATCATGCACTGACCAGTTCAGTGTTCATGGACGATATGCAGGCCGCTGATGACATGACGACGAAACTCATCAACATCGGGCATCGGCGCATTGGCTTTATCAAGGGCCATCCCAATCATATGGCGAGCACGGAACGGCAGGCGGGTTATGAACGCGCACTAGGACGGGTGGGTATATCGGTGGATCCAGACCTGATTGCCGAGGGGTTGTTTGATTTTGAAAGCGGCGTTGCCGCGACCGAACAGTTCCTGTCGTTGAAGCATCCGCCCACTGCGATATTTGCATCCAATGACGATATGGCGTCAGGTGTACTGGCCGTGGCGCATCGGCGCGGCATTCAAATCCCCGAGCAACTCTCGGTGGCCGGGTTCGACGACACAACACTTGCCCGCGTCGTTTGGCCACCCTTGACCACTGTTCGTCAGCCCGTTCGCGACCTTGCGTCTACTGCCGCGGACTTGTTGTTTGGCGAAGGCGGCATTGAGCATCGCCGCTTGCCCCACGAACTTATCAGCCGCGAATCTGTGGCTCCACCTTATTTTCCTTCACCTAAAAAGAGCAAAAAACCATGACCCTTCCCTCCCCTTCGCCCACCCGTCCATTGGGCAAAAGCGGTATAGAAATTTCCTCCCTCGCCTGGGGCATGTGGCGCTTTGCCGGGCTTGACCTGTCCGCCGCCAGAGCCGCCATTGATGCCGCGTTTGAAGCTGGCATTACATTGTTCGACACCGCCGATATTTACGGTTTTGGCGAGCAAGGTTTTGGTAAAGCCGAGGAACTGCTTGGCCAGGTATTTGCCGAAGCGCCTGAGTATCGCGACCGCATGGTGCTGGCGACCAAGGGCGGCATTACGCCGCCAACGCCCTATGACAGCAGCGCGGAATATTTGACCAAAGCGATTGATGACAGCCTGACCCGTTTGGCCACCGACCGTATCGACCTGTGGCAAGTCCACCGTCCAGATGTGTTGACTCACCCGCAAGAGATCGCGCGCACCATCGAAGATGCGCACAAGTCCGGCAAAATCCGCGCATTCGGTGTCTCCAACTTCACGCAGGCGCAGATCACCGCATTGGCGCATTTCAGCGCGGTCCCGATTGTATCAACTCAGCCTGAACTGTCCCCCTTGCGCATCGACACCATGGAAAATGGTGAACTTGACCAAGCGATAGCCATGGACCTTGCGGTGATGGCATGGTCACCTTTGGGTGGTGGCCGGATTGGTGACCCAACCAATGCGCGTGAGCAGAATGTTGCGGCTGCGCTTTCTGGCGTTGCTGCGGCGCACGGCGTGTCACGCACAGCAGCGGCGTACAGCTGGATCATGGCGCACCCTGCCCGCCCGATTCCAATTGTCGGATCGCAAAATCCGGCGCGTATCGCCGAAGCTGCTGACGCATTCAAAGTCCAATGGACCCGCGCTGATTGGTACAGCGTGCTGGTCGCTGCAAGAGGAGTGCCGCTGCCATGAACAAGCCTGTTGAAGTAAGCTGGTTTTCCGCATTGTGCGATGATGACTATGAATTTCTGGGCGTCCCCGACCCGATGCTGGCGTCCAGTTGGGAACATTGCCGCAATATCGTGTTGGCCGCAGAAAAGGGCGGTTTCGACAATATATTACTCCCGTCCGGCTACGCCCTTGGCCTTGATACCACCGCCTTTGCCAGCGCGATTGCGGCGCTGACCTCGCGGATCAAATTGCTGATGGCGGTGCGCGTTGGCGAAAGCTGGCCACCACAGCTTGCGCGGCAAATCGCCACGCTTGACCAGATTTCGGGTGGCCGGCTGAATGTGAACATCATCTCGTCGGACTTGCCCGGCGACAAGATGGACTCCGAACCACGCTATCGCCGAACTGTCGAAGTAATGCACATACTGAAGACGTTGCTGAATGGCGAGCATCTGTCGATTGACGGTGAGCATTACAAGATTGACCTTGACCCGCCGCGCATGAAAACCGTCAGCGGCAAATGCCCTCCATTATATTTTGGTGGCCTGTCGCCGGCCGCCAAGGAAGCTGCGGCAGAAGGTTGTGACGTATATCTCATGTGGCCGGAGACGGTCCAGGGTGCCAAGGATTTGGTTGACGATATGACAGCCCGCGCCGCCAAGTTCGGCCGCACGTTGAAATATGGTTTCCGCGCCCATGTTATCGTTCGCGAGACCGAGGCCGAGGCGCGCGCTTACGCAGACCGCTTGCTTTCCAAGCTGGATGCCGATCAAGGCGAGGCGATCCGCAATAAGTCACTCGATACACAAACCTTCGGCGTCGCGCATCAGGCGGAACTTCGCGAGCAAGCTGCGGCGAATGATGGCTATCTGGAAGACAATCTGTGGACCGGCATCGGACGCGCGCGTTCAGGCTGCGGCGCGGCTATCGTTGGCAACCCCGATCAGGTGCTGGCCAAGATCAATGCCTATCGCGAAGTCGGTATCGAGGCGTTCATTCTGTCCGGCTACCCGCATATCAACGAATGCGACATGTTCACGCGTTATGTGTTGCCACGGTTGGAGCATGGGCGGTTGGAAATGTAATCCTCCCCGCTTGTGGGGAGGTGGCAGCGCGGAGCGCTGACGGTGGGGGATTTCTGCTCTCAATGGCAGATGTGGTCGAGCACCCCCTCCACCATCTTGCAGATGGTCCCCCTCCCCGTAAACGGGGAGGATCGTTTTAATCCCCCAACCCGGCCATCCGCTCAGCCTGATCTTCAGCAATGAGGGCCGCGATCAGCTCTCCTAGCCCGCCGCCCTCCAATATCTCGGGCAGCTTGTGAAGGGTCAGGTTAATCCGGTGATCTGTCACGCGGCCTTGGGGAAAGTTATAGGTGCGGATGCGTTCGGAGCGGTCGCCTGAGCCAACCATAGCCTTGCGTGCCTCTGCTTC
>JANPKN010000297.1:0-5164 GCA_031426075.1 Sphingomonadaceae bacterium | reverse complement strand
CGCCATAAATCGTATAAAATACCCCCGCGAGCATATCCAGCTCGTAAACGGAACTCAGAGAACGCGAAGTTATAAAGGTCAGCCAGGCAGTTACATAGGCGAGCTTTTCAATAACGAAGACACCCACAATCCACCGCGCCTGATTGTAGCTTTTGCACACGGCAATATAAGCTAAACCCCACAAGATGATGGAGATTAACCCAAAGTAGCCCATCACATCTGGTTGAGTTGCCAGCATCACATCATTGGTAAAAGCTTTGGAACATATGATCACACCCAGAATGTTGCTCAGGCCAGCAATTATGAATCCTCTTTGGATGATTTTGTCCGTCATTTTAAGTCAATTCCCAAGTCGAGTTCGTTGAAGTCACGCTACGCGTTTTGCCGAGAGGCTCATGTCCGCTTCACAAGTTATAATGCCTGCATTGCAGATGGTTGTGTGGAAAAACCCTTGGTCAACAGTCATAATGTCGCGGCCATTCGCCAGGTGAGACCCGGTATGTGTTACACGCGAAGTCGAATATGGGCGATTTTTATCTTCTGTTGTGGTTGAATCACGTTGCGGCATATTGAGTGGTGCCGTTTCCCTTTCCTGAAAGTTTAACATAATGCGCAAACGATGGAAATTTCTGGCGGCGGCAGGGCTCGCCGGTTTGGGCGCGGTTACCTGGAGTGCTATGGCAAGTAATGTAGAAACGCCTCACTATACGCTGGAAAGTAAAAGCGGGAATTTCGAAATCCGCGCATACGGCCCGACAATTGTGGCTGAAGCAACGGTTGAAGGGGAGCGCGACAAAGCTATCCAACGTGGCTTTGGCATTATTGCGGATTATATTTTCGGGAACAATCTGTCGTCTGCAAAGGTGGCAATGACCGCTCCGGTTACACAGCAATCCAATGAAAAGATCGCCATGACTGCGCCGGTTACCCAGCAAGCTAAAGGCAAATCCTGGAACGTGCGTTTTGTAATGCCATCAAAATACACGATGGAAACGCTTCCCAAACCGCGCAATCCCCAAGTCGTGTTAATCGAAGTGCCCTCTACCCGTTTCGCCGCAGTGCGCTTTTCGGGTTTCGCCGGAGCGGAATCGCTCGACCAACACGAAGCGCAATTGCGGGTGTTTATGGCAGAGCGGGGTCTTATGGCCGCAAGCACCGCACAATACGCGTTCTACAACGCGCCCTGGACGCTTCCGTTCATGCGCAGAAATGAAATCATGATCGAAATCGCCGAATAACGAACGAAGATCGCTTTGTCGGAACCCAGCGTCAACGCCGCGTAGAATCATTGCCGTGAACACAAAGCCGCTCGATATTATATTAAACGGTCATTGAATTAATTGCATCAGCCTTTATGTTGCCGGAAGCGACATGGAGCGACTCATGAATGAAGCAAGAAAGCCTGGCAGGCCGAGTAAAAGCGCTCGCAATACGTCGGACGATATATTCCACGCCGGGCTGCAGCGATTTTCAGCTCAGGGTTACGACGAAACGTCACTGCGTCAGATCGCCGAAGACGCAAGAGTCGACGCTTCACTTATCGTGTATCAACATGGATCCAAGCTCCAGCTTTGGCAGGCTATCATTACCCGTCAAAGCGAAGAATTGCACGACCAGCTTGAACAGGCAGAGGCCGCAACACTGGCCGAAAATCCTGCAACTGTTTTACGCCATGCAATGGAAAGTTTTGTCGATTTTCTCGTTTCCCGTCCGGTTGTTCCGCAGTTTCTACTGCGCGACCTCTCTGCCAATGATGACCGCACCGACTGGTTATTGCGCTCCCTCACCATTCCTTTGCAGAATCATTTTGTGGCGCTGGCTGGCGCGGCTGTTGACGCTGGTCTGTTTCCAAAAGAACATTGTGCATTTCGAATAGCAAATTTTGTTTATTCCGCAGCAAATAGCGTCGCACGCCGCGACCGCTTGTCAAAAATTGTGACCAGCTTGGAACATGATGCCGAATTTCGTGCATCGCTCACGGCTGTGCTGATAGATCCCCTATTCTGTCATGGCTGAAGAAACCGAATTCACTGATCGGGATGGCGGCTATAGATTTAGGCCGCATGAGATGCCCGTTATGCCAGGCTCTCCGGCTAACCCGGATCATCCGGCACGGCGCCGATTTGCCTATCTGATAATCGGCATCTTGCTCGGTATGGTAGGCGGTGCGCAAAACGGCTTTCTGTTGGCAAACTCCTCTGCGTTACAGGCGCAAATGGACCTGACTCCCGTTGAGCTGGGTTGGCTTAGTGTTGCCTTCTATTCCACTTATGCATCCATGAGCATGATGCTGTTTCGCGTTCGACAAGAATTTGGCATTCAACCCTTCGTTCACTGGGCAATGCTCGGCTTGGTCGGGGCCAATTTTATTCAATTGCTCGAACTTGGCTATACCGTAGAATTGGCTGCGCGAGCCATGGCTGGAATTACAGCAAGCGGCCTCTCTGCCCTCTCACTTTATTATCTGATGCAGGGGCTGCCTGCGGCTTTGCGTATCGGTGGTCTGATTTTGTCACTCGGACTTGTTCAATTTGCTGTGCCGTTGACTCGCGCAATGTCGCCGTCGCTACTTGGTGATGGTGATATTGACCACGCCCTGCAATTCCAGTTCGGTCTTTCGCTATTAGCGCTGGGTGTCGTTTACATGCTCCGCCTTCCGCCCGGCATCAGACAAAAGACTTTTGAAAAACTCGATATACCAAGCTTCGCCTTGTTTATGATCGGGGTTGCAGCATTGTGTGCATTTCTGATTCAAGGGCGAATCCAATGGTGGGATACCCCATGGCTCGGGGGAGCGCTGGCGGTAGCGGTGGTTGGCATGGGTGGTTGTTTTCTTATTGAACTCAATCGGAAAAGCCCGATGCTTGACCTACATTGGCTGTCGAGCCGCGCGCTATTTTCGCTTGCCCTGGTTGCAGCAACCGTCAGAATTCTGGTGGCGGAGCAAGGGTTTGGTGCCAGCGGCTTATTTTCAGCGCTTGGTTTTGGTAGCACGCAATTATCGTCCTATTTTTATATACTGGCGGGCGCGACATTCGCTGGCATGATATTGTCCGTAGTCAGGCTGGATCCAAAAGATTTAACCCGTCCTATCTTGTTCGCAATTCTTGTTATCGCCATTGCCGCATTTGCGGACACGCGGACCGGTGTGATGACGCGGCCCCAAGATCTTTTTTGGACGCAAGCTGCAATAGCCTTTGCGGCTGTGTTTGCGATGGGACCTGTCATGATGCAGGGAATGGTGCGCGCGCTTGCTGCTGGGCCATCGTATGTTGTCAGCTTTATCGCAATGTTTTCGCTTTCGCAGTCTTTGGGCGGGCTGGCGGGCATCTCCGCTTTGTCCGCCTTCCATATGATTCGGCTCAAGACGCATATCGTTGATGCCGGGGGTACGCTGACGCTCGCAAATCCACAACTTGTCGATGCCCTCGGCGTTACAATACGTAACGTTGCGCCGATCCAGACAGACCCAGTTTTAAGTCAGCAAGCTGCGTCCGCCGCGATCTCCCAAGAAGTCGGCAGGGAAGCTGCCGTTCTGGCTTTCAACGATGTATTTTTCTTAATCGGGACACTTGCTTCGATCCTCTTCGTGATCGTCTTGGTCCCTTGGATTATTAATCGCATTCGAAATCGCAATCCGCTCGCCCATGAATTGGCAGTGCTCGAAACCATGCTCGCAAGGACGAAGAAATGACGCACATCAATACCGAAGACAAACCCGTAGGGAACGATGCCCTATTGAACGATGAGCCAGCCGATACATCAAAGGGTTGGTCTCCGAACCGCTCCGGCCGCAAAATTTTTCTGGGAGTTGTGTTGGTCGTGCTTGGCGTTGCGACTGCGCTGTTTGCGTGGCAACTGCCGCCGTTTGATAGCGGCGATGTTACGACAAACAACGCCTATGTTCGCGGACGGACTATCGTTGTCAGCCCACAGGTCGGTGGGTATCTGGTTGAAGTGCCGGTTGTTGATTTTCAGCGGGTCCGTAAAGGCGACTTGCTTGCACGGATTGACGACCAGCCGTTTCAGGAAAAACTGCTCCAGGGCGAAGCGACGGCTGCCGCGCAGCAGGCCAATCTTGCCAATAGTCAGCAAAGCTTGCGGTCAGCGAAAGCACAACGGGACCTTCAGGACGCTGCGGTTGAAAGTGCAAGAGCGGCACTTCAAAGGGCCCAGGCTGACATGAACCGTATCAACGAATTGGTCGGTGAAGGCTCGGTATCGCTGCGTGAACGCGATCAGGCACGCGCGGCACTCCAACAGGCGCAGGCAGGCGTCAGGCAGGCGCAAGCACAGCGAGCCATCGCAACTGAACAAATCCGGTCGGTTCGGGTGGGCCGGGGTGCACTAGAGGCGCAGGTAAAGGGCGCGAACGCCTCCAAAGGCTTGGCATTGTTTGAATTGTCCCGGACAGAAGTACGGGCGCCACGCGACGGGCAGCTTAGCGAGGTTGCAGCCCGCGAAGGGCAGCTCGTCAATGCAGGCACCCAGCTCATGTTCATCGTCCCGAACGATCTTTGGGTTATTGCAAATTTTAAAGAGGCGCAAACAGCGAAAATGAGAGTCGGTCAGCGTGCTACGCTTGAGGTTGATGCGCTCGGCGGGGCAAAAATAAATGGTACGGTACAAAGCATCGCACCAGCCGCGGGGAGCGAATTCAGCCTAATCAAGCCGGATACGGGTTCCGGCAACTTTGTTAAAGTGCCTCAGCGCATTGCAGTCCGCATCATGCTGAACCCCGGACAGAAACTGGTTCGTAGGCTGGGCCCTGGCATGTCGGTAGTAGCGACAGTGAACGCTGGGGAGTGAACGCTGTGAACAAGCAACTCTTTGCCATTGCATCCCTTGCAGGCGTTCTGGCGGCCTGTACCCCCGCCCTTCAGCCAGTCCCGGTTGGGGTGACTGTTTCCGCACCGATCGCTTGGCGGACCCAGATTACTGACGCCGGTCCTGTGGAGGCGCGTTGGTGGCAAAGCTTTGGCGACCCCATGCTATCACAGCTTGTTGAAGCGGCGCGGACCAACAATCCCGATGTCAACGTTGCAACAGCGCGGGTCGCAGAAGCCCGGGCAACCGAACAGGTTTCCCGCGCATTACTTTTGCCTTCGATCGGCGCCGGCGTCGATGCAGTCGTGCGCCGCGAAGTAACCCCATTAGGACGCAG
>JANPKN010000296.1:0-2148 GCA_031426075.1 Sphingomonadaceae bacterium | reverse complement strand
AGAATAATCATAATGATAAGCATCGTGACCGATGTTGCCAGCGGCATGGCGAGCAGCATGATTGTGGACAGAAGCAAGCCAGCGATTATCCACGGACGCCGCGTGCGTGTAACATCGCTTGCCCAGCCAAAGCCGATATTGGCAATACTTGCGGCAATCGCGCCCGCAAAGGCGGCCATCGCGAGAACGTTCAGTGCATTATCACCTTCCAAAGCGGTCGCGCGCAGCGGCAACAATATCGTCAGGAAGGGGACATAAGCAATCGCGCCACCGGACACCGCCAGCGCATACAAATACATGAAACGCGCCGACTGCTGACCAGATGGAGCAATGTTAATGTCAGGCACTACCGCGCGGCGGGGCAGTGCTGCTGCGCTCTATCAAACTGCCCTCTGTAACGACTGGCTGATGTTTCACGACTTCGTCACCGCTGGTGATCAGAAGTTCGACAGCTTTTGAGAAAGTCGCCGCGATGGGTTGGTCCACGGCGGTCAGTTGCGGCACCGTAAAGCGCACCACGGGCGTGTTGTCGAAACTGATGAGTGATAAGTCATCAGGGACACTCAATCCCCGCTGGTTTGCTGTGTCCAAAGCGGCGAGCGTCATTTGGTCGTTGCTCGCAATGATCGCAGTTGGCGGTGTCGAAAGGTCAAGCAAAAGGTTCGCTGCGGTCACCCCGCTATCGTAGCTAAAATCACCTCGGGTGCAGAGGTCATCATGCGCTAGTCCCGCCGCGTCCATAGCTTCGCGCCAGCCATCTATGCGCCAATTGGATAGATCATATTCCTGTGACCCCGCAATAAACCCGATGCGCCGATGGCCCAGTGCAATCAGATGTTCGGTTGCGCGGCGCGCTGAACCTTCGTCGTCCATCGTCATGGCAATGCCAGCGCCAGTGGCAATTGATCCGATGCGGGCAAAGGGTATCTTCTGCTGGGCGAGGAAGCCGGTAATGAGTGGATTGTCCGAATGTGGCGGTGTCAATATCACGCCATCGGGCTGAAGCGCAGCAATCGTCGCACCCAACTCGCGCTCGACATGGTCGTTATGGGTGTCGACCAATTCAAATATCATGCGGTAGCCATGCTCAGCGCATTTCAACATTCCGCCCAGCAACATCTGGTCAACCCAGTCGGTCCCCTGACGTGCCTGCCAATCCGATATGGTACGCGCGCGGTCGTTGATCGCAAGGATCAGGTAAGAACGCGAACCGCTCATGCGCTGCGCGGCAATCGACGGTACATAGCCAAGGCGGTCAATCGACGCCTGCACCCGTTCCTTCATAAGGGGGCGCACATTGGGTTCGTTATTGATGACGCGGCTAACCGTCTGCAGGGAAACCCCTGCATCGGCGGCAACATGTTTAATCGTAACAGCTTGGCGGCGTCTCGCCATGTCTATTTACCTTCTTTGACGCCCTGCATGCAGGCCAGACCTTTTTCTTTATCCCCGCTGCATTGATAGATGCGGATCCAGTCGATTAAGAATGCTGCTGGAGTTACGTTCAACGCAACGCCTTTATCATTATTTTTCTCTGACAGACCGCCACCAATGGCGAGATTGGCCATGATGTAGAAGGGCTGGTCAAATGGCGCAACGGGATTTGACTTCGCCAGCGGCGAAGCAGAGTCCCAGTCGGCATCGGTCAGTTCCCAATATTTCCGGCCATCGAGATAAAAACGCATCAACCCTTCGCCCCATTCCAGCGTCCAGACATGATATTCATCGGAGGGCAGGGCATTGGACGGCAGCGCGACGCGGGTATCGCGCACTTTGTTGTTCGGTGCATAGTCGCCAAAATGCAGCGCGCTAATCATCCGGTTTTCACCGAGCCCACCTTTGCAAGTGTCACAGCTCGCGCCGAGATTGACGCCTTCCAATATGTCGATTTCGCCTGAAAGCGGCCATCCGCCGTAAGCGTTATTCGCGGGCATCATCCATACGGCAGGCCATGTTCCTTGACCCTTGGGCGGCTTGGCACGAAATTCGATCTTGCCATATTTCCAGCTGGAGATGCCAAGCGTTCTGATTTTTCCAGAGGTATATTCCTGCGTTTTTTGGGGATTGGGGTTGTCCGCAATTTCGGGCGGGCGGTCTGGTCCAGTGAAGCGCTCCTTGCGCGCCATCAAGTGCAAGCTGCCATCGGCG
>JANPKN010000295.1:0-9854 GCA_031426075.1 Sphingomonadaceae bacterium | reverse complement strand
GGCTCCATTGCCAAGGACAAGGGCAAGGAAACATCGGCAACACCGTGCATGCCTTGACGGAAGGACAGGCGCTCGTACTCAGCAACATCGACGTTCAAGGGCAAGGCAGCGCCCCAGTATAGCACCGACAATGGCGCACCTTTGGCACAGGCCAATATCAAGCAACTGTCCGGTGCATCAAAACGGATATGGCGCAAAATATTCTCTCCCCGTCGCAGATGCGGCTCATCAGACACGTTGCCTTTTCAAACACATGCTCTAGTTTCGCAACCAACAAAAGCGCAGAGCAATCTGACGCGTGATGCGATGGGGGGATTGCAATGTTCGAAGCCAGTCAGTCGGCTGTCCAGTTTGGCATTTTTGTGGGCTTGATGGTCCTGATTGGCGTCTTCACGTGGCTTAAGGTCCGCGGGAAAAATAACGCGAAGGGCGACCAGACCAAGACCGACAAAGAGATATTTCTCGCTGGCGGAGGGCTGAGTTGGTTCTTCGTGGCTGGCGCGATTACGTTAACGAACCTGTCCACCGACCAATTGGTGGGGATGAACGGTAACCAGATGTTGTTGCTTGCATGGTGGGAACTGGCCGGGTTTGTGGGATTGCTCATCCTCGCCTTTGTCTTTGTCCCCATTTACTACCGCAACAATTGCACGACGGTGACCGAATTGCTCGAGAAACGGTACAATGGCGGTAGCATTCGTACAGTGATTTCGGCGTTGTTCCTGATCGGCAATGTCTTCATCTATCTGCCCGCCGTAATCTACAGCGGATCGCTGTTCATGCAGTCGCTGTTCGGTGCAGACATGTCGGTCATCGCCATCGCAAGCATCTTCGCGATTGTTGGCGCCGCATATGCCATTTTGGGCGGACTTCGCGCGGTTGCAGTGCTGGACACTTATAGCGGCGTCGGCATTTTGGGTCTGGCGATGGCGGTCGTCATCCTCGCGCTCGCGGCAGTCAACTTTGACCTGTTTACCGGCGTGCCGATGGAACGTGTGTCGATGATCGGCGCACTCGATTCACCAATCCCGTTCCACACACTCTTTACCGGCATGATTTTCATCCAGATATTTTATTGGTCGACCAATCAGAATATCACCCAAAAGGCACTGGCCGCGCCGACGGTACGAGAAGCGCAAAAGGGCGTGATAGCCGCCGCGATTGTCCGCGTCCTCATCATTCCGCCCATTGTCGTCATCCCCGGCGTTGTCGCCTATAAGCTGTTTGGCGATGTGGGCGACAAAGCCTACGGAATGGTTGTCGCGCAGGTACTGCCAAGCTGGACCAGTGGCATGTTCGCCGCCATGATTGCGGCTGCCGTTCTCACAACCTATTCGGCAGTACTGAACGCGACGATCACGCTCTACACCGTCGATTTCCATCGCAAATTCATCGATGAAAAGACCAGCGCGATTACCCTGAACCGCGTGGTCGGCGTCGGGGCAAGCGTCATCGCCATCGCCCTGGTGCCGCTTTATGCTGGCGCGAGCAGCATCATCAACCTGCTGCAAGAGCTTAACGGGCTCTCCTCGATGCCGATACTGTCCGCCTTTATCGCGGGGCTGCTATTCCGCAATGTGGATGCCCGCGCTGCGATTTTCGGACTGGTCTATGGCGTTGGCATTTATGCACTGCACAACTTCGTGCTCTACCGTCCGGACACATTGTATTCGGGCGAAACATTCTATCAGCATTTTGGCCTGCCATGGCTGCATTATATTGACGTGATGGTCTTTGTGCTGGTTACGTCAGTGCTAATGGCGCTTGCAGTTAACCGTCTGGTTTTCGGCAATCGCGCGATATTCATTTTATCCAGGGAGGGACGCGCGTTGCGCGCGGCAGAGGCATGAGCGAATACATATTGGTCATCGACGAAGGCACGACATCAACCCGCGCAGTGTTATTTGCTGCGAACGGAAGCGCCGTGGACAGTTGCCAGCGCCCGCTTTCGCAACATTATCCGCAACCCGGCCTAGTTGAACATGATGCAGAGGAAATCTGGAACCTCACGCTCGCTTGCGCGCAGGCGATGGTGACAAGGGCGGGCGGTGCTGAACGCATCGCGAGCATCGGCATCACTAACCAGCGCGAGACAGTGGTGTTCTGGGATAAACGCACCGGCAAACCGCTCGCGCCCGCCATTGTGTGGCAAGACCGCCGGACGTCGGACATTTGCGCCGCGATGAAGGATCAAGGCGAGGAGCCAGTGGTTCAGGCGAAGACGGGCTTGTTGCTTGACCCTTATTTCAGTGGCTCCAAAATCGGATGGGCGCTTGAGAATTGGCCACAGCTAAAGGACGCTGGCGCACATCTGGCGGTTGGCACGGTCGAGAGTTACCTTGTGTACCGATTAACCGGAGGAAGCCACATCACCGATGCGAGCAACGCCGCGCGCACGTCCTTGATGGCCATTGGCAGCGGTGGATGGGACGATGGATTGATGGACCTGTTCGGCGTACCACGCGAAATTCTGCCTGAAATTACAGACTGCGCTGGGGAACTTGGGACGACGCTCCCCGAACATTTCGGCGGCCCTATCCGCATTTCCGGCATGGCGGGGGACCAGCAGGCCGCGACTATCGGACAAGGCTGTTTTGCCGTGGGGCAGACAAAGGCGACATTTGGAACGGGCGCATTCGTGCTTACGCAAACCGGCACCACGTTGCGCCAGTCCCGCCACCGGTTGCTGTCGACGATATTATATCAATTGAATGGCGAACGTCATTATGCGCTGGAAGGGTCGGTGTTCGTCGCGGGCAGCCTTGTCCAATGGTTGCGTGACGATTTGGGGCTCATAGCGCATGCCGCCGAGACCGAGCCACTGGCGCGCAGTGTGCCGGACAATGGAGGTGTCTATCTCGTGCCCGCGCTTTCGGGGCTCGGCGCGCCGCACTGGCGTCCCGATGCCCGCGCCACGATCAGCGGTCTGAGCTTTTCCGCAACTAAGGCACACGTAGCCCGCGCTGCATTGGAAGCAATGGCGCACCAGACATATGACCTGAAAACCGCATTTGCTGCAGATGGCGCCGATTGGGCCGAATTGCGCATTGATGGCGGCATGGTTGCGAACGACTGGATGGCGCAGGATCTTGCCGATATGCTGGCCATTGAGGTTGAACGGCCCGCCTTTGTCGAAACAACAGCACTTGGTGCTGCCATGCTTGCAGCCGTAGGTTGCGGGTTATACCCGTCACTTGAGGATGCCGCCGCGATGCGCGGCGGAGTTACGCGTTTTGCGCCATCGCTTGGCGCAGATGCTCGCGAAATCCGCTTGGCTGGCTGGACGAACGCGCTCGCCCGCGTTCTTCAACATTAAACCAAGTCCATGGGCGAGGCCGGGAGCTAACACGCCCAGTTGCCTCATAGTGTAAAAAATTTACGTCATCTTAACCATCTGAAGGCACTGTTAAGTGGTCACAAAATAGCGACGGCTTTATCAGGACCTAAAGATGGATAATTTGCGCGGATTTGAACCTTTTGGATCGGACCTTGGGGCTGATATGCCGGCCTATGCGCTTTTCGACGAGGAAGATGCCGCAATTGAGCCGCCGCCTGTCATTTCAGGTGATGAACGCCGCATGCAGGTCCGCGCCTACAATTTCTGGACTTCGCAACTACATGACAAAAATTATCCAAGCATCGAAGAACTTGACCCAGCGGCTGTAGCGGATTTCCGCGACTACAGCGTCCTCCTCGACTTTACGTCAGGCATAGAAAACCCGTCGATTGATTTTCTCGGCGAGAAGCTGCGCCTTGAATGTGGGTTGGACTCAAATATTTCGTATCTGGACGAAGTACCCGGCCGGTCGTTGCTCTCGCGGATCACCGATCATTATCTGCAAATTATCGCGAACCGCGCACCTATCGGGTTCGAGGCTGAGTTTGTAAACGACCGTGGCAATACGATCATGTATCGCGGTATCCTGCTGCCTTACTCTTCTGACGATGACACAATTGATTTCATCTACGGCGTCATCAATTGGAAGGAAGCGGCCTCCGACGCGATCAGTGCTACGCTTCAGCTTGAGGTTGAGCAATCGCTGGCATCGATGCCGCATCGTCAAGAGCATGTGCCGGTATGGGCCGATGGTCCGATCGCTGACGATTTGTTTGACCCAGCTGCACCTGCCGAAATCGGTGAGAACGTGGTATTCGAAATTCCGGAACTCGTCCTCGACACGCCAGTCATGGACAAATCGTGTCTTGCCGATTGGTTGGACGCAGCGCGACAGACAGCTGATCAAGCGCGCGATGCGGACCAACGGACACGCGACGCTTTGTATCAGGCCATTGGCCAAGCGCATGACTTTGCACTGGTCGCTGCGGAAAGCCCGGATGAGTACTCCGAGTTGCTCGGCGACGCCGGCCTGACTGTTCAGGAACGCGCGCCATTTACACCCATTGTTAAATTGGTGTTCGGCGCTGGCTATGACAAAACACGCCTGACCGAATTCGCCGCCGCGCTTCAGTTTGCACAGCGCAATGCAGTGCCCATGGGCGGTCTTGCCGGTATTCTCGCCAAACATGACGGCGGCCTTAAGGGCATTGTCGCTGCGGAACGTCGCGCCAAAAAGCTGGCCGCAGGGTTGGAGCTGGCTCCATCTTGTGTTGATCCTCGCCCACGTCTGCGTTCCGCACGCAAAAAAGACTTGAGTGAATTTGCAGGCGCTGGCGAGGAATTTGTCTTACTCGTTGCGCGCCGCGACGCAGACGGGAGCGTCGCCATTATAGGCGCGGTTGAAGGCGATGCGGCTCTGACAGAAAAGGCCTTGCGCAAAGCCGAAGTGTGACTTGTTTTGGGGATCATTAATCCGTAACGCTTCGGATTAATGACTGATGCCCTTGCACTTGCCTACGCCCAACGATTGATCGCTTGCGAAAGCATCACGCCCGCCACAGGTCTGGTTTTCGATGTGCTTGAGGACATGCTCCTCCCATTGGGATTTACTGTCGAACGGTTCATTTCGGGTGCGGACGACGACAACCCGGCACATGGCGCGCCAGTTGAAAACCTGTTCGCGATCCGCGAAGCTAGCGGGAGTCACTTCGCGTTTGCCGGCCATGTGGATGTGGTGCCCCCCGGCCATGGCTGGGCCAGCAACCCATTTGTGCCTGAGGTCAAAGGCGACCTGCTGCACGGACGCGGTGCGGTCGATATGAAGGGCAGTATTGCCGCCTTTGTCGCTGCGCTGCATGAAATCCCTAAGGACGCTGGTACTATCAGCCTTATAATTACGGGCGATGAGGAAGGGCCCGCGATCTACGGCACGCGGGCGTTGATTACACACATGCAGGCGCGGGGCACTATCCCCGACTATTGCCTTGTCGGTGAACCCACGAGCGTTAACCGCCTTGGCGATATGATGAAGATCGGTCGTCGCGGGTCAGTTAACATGTGGATTTCCGTCGCGGGGACGCAGGGCCATGTTGCTTACCCCCATCTGGCGGACAACCCGATCCCGACACTAATAGCGATTTTGGCCGAGATCGAAGCCATTGTCCTGGATGAAGGCACGGACTGGTTCCAGGCGAGCAATATCGAGATCACGGACCTGCATGTCGGCAACAAGGCGACCAACGTCATTCCGGCAAAGGCCGAAGCGCGATTGTCGATTCGGTTCAACGATTTGCACAATGGCGATGCGCTCGTTTTACGCCTCCGTGAGCTTGTTGAGGGCCGCGGGGGTATGTTGACCGCCATGATCTCCGGTGAGGCCTTCCTGACCCCTCCCGGGTCGCTTTCAGCGGCTATATCGGAAGCGGTTGAGGCCGTTGTCGGCATCGCGCCGGAACCATCAACGACAGGCGGTACATCAGACGCGCGATTCCTCACGAAAATATGCCCGGTGGTCGAGTTCGGCCTGTGCAACGCGACTATGCATAAGCTGGACGAAGCGGTCGCAATTGCGGACCTTTCGGCGCTGACGGAAATTTACCGGCGCGTAGCGCTTCGCATGCTGGCGGCCTAGCTTTTCAGCATGATGTAAAGTGCGCCAGCGCCACCATGGCGCGGATGGGCGTTACGCACAGCCGAAATATGCCGTGCATGACGTGAAGCCGCCAGCCAGTCGCGGACAACAGCGGCAATCGCACCCCTGCCCTCACCACTTGCACGGTCATGCGCGCGTGGTTTGCCGGTTACCAACAGTACCACTTTCATCCGCTGCGAAATCGCCTGCTCCAGCGCGCCATCAAGCCGGTTATAGGCCAGCGACAATGACGCATCATGCAAATCGATACTGACATCGGGCACAATACTGCCGCGCGTGATCCTCTTGTCCCAATGTCCATCCAGATTGTGTGGCACAGGGGTAATCTTGCTTTGGACCGGCGTATGTTTCGGTTTCGTGTCGGTAGGCACTGGCTTGGGCTTGGCACTCAGGAACTTTGCCAGCACGGCCTTATCAGCAGCCGGGGTCGCAACAGGCACCGGCTTTGGCTTTCCGCCATGCATCGGCTTTACGGTCGCAATGACCCTGCCCCAAAGGGACTTTTCGGTGCTGTCGAGATGTCGGGCCATGACAGAGCTACAGGCCTAGCCGTGCAACCGCAGCCTTGGGCAAAAATACCAATGCCGCACCGCGCGCCGACATGCCGCCCGCAATCGCGCGTGCTCGGTCACCAGCGCCCCAGAAGGTATCAACGCGGTTCGCGCCTTTAATCGCTCCGCCAGTATCTTGCGCAATCCATATGCCATTTGGTTCGGCGCGATCCATCGACAGCCACACCGGCGCGCCAAGCGGGATGTATTTCACATCGACGGCAATGCTAGCCTCCCCCACAACAGGATAGCCCATAGCGCCCAAGGGACCAGCCCCGGTCAGCTCGCGGAAAAATATATAGCTTTTGTTTTCCTGCATGATCTTGCGGCCCTCGGCAGGATTGGTGCGCAAATAGGCAACGATACCTTGCATTGACGCGTCGGTTATGAGGCCGCGATCGCGCATTAGTCTGCCAATGCCTGTATATCCTCGTCCATTCTGGCTTTCGTAACCAATTCGCATCACGCTGCCGTCCGGTAGCTTTAACCGGCCCGACCCCTGAATTTGCAAGAAGAAGAATTCGACGACATCGGCGGCATAAGCGATTTCAAGACCGCGCCCCGATAACGATCCATTTTCAATCGCTACCCGGTCATCATATTGCACGAATTTCGTACCGCTGACCTTGCCCCTGATGCTTTTACCCTTCAGGTCTTCGGAAAACAGCCCAAGATCAACGTCGATAAGGTCTGCTGGTCGTTTATATACAGGAACATTGCATCCCGATTGCGCCATACGGCAACCGGCAATTTCGGGTTCGAAATAGCCAGTGGCAAATGCCTTGCCGTCGCCGACCTGAACTGCGTCCATGTGCATTGCAAAAAAGGATATGGCGTCGCCAGTCCAAGTTTTGACGGCGTCACATGCCGGGACCCAATCGCTGCCTTGGGTAAGGCCGCTATTGTCGGCACGCCCCACGAGGCCGGGGCAACTCGTTCGGAAACTGTCCATGGCAAGCTTCGCTTTGCGGGCTTCAACCTGCAAAGCACCTATCTGTGGGCCGCGCACGACGCCCAATCCTGCCGCCGTGGTAGTATCGCCGGTCGGCACAGGTGCAGCCAGGGTTGCCTCGGGCGTGGAAGGTATAGGCTTTGCCGCCCTGTCCTCGATTGGCCGCGCGGGCCCCGAAGAGGTTGCAGGGCCACCATTAGGGATGACCCCGCTCGAACAAGCAGAAAGTGTGAGGGCGGATAGACCGAGAGCTATGAGGGCGCGTTTCATCGCCCGGGTGAATCAGACCGAGTCGGTTTCGTCAAGCTTCCAGTTACGACCGCCCGACTTCACGTCGCGCATGAAGGTCCAGATATCATGCGTTTCCACCGCATCTGTCATCGATCCACCAATGATATTTCCATCGGCATCCTTGACCATCGCCGCAATGTCAGCATCGAAACGCACTGATACACGCGCCATCGGGTGATCATAGCTCGCGTCGACAACGCGAATTTCATCAATCCGCACCAATCGGTTTTCGAGGGTTTCGCCACGCTCTGTACGGCCATCAATCGCTTCGGCAAAGCTCTCGTAGACATCATCGTCGCACAAGAAGCGAAGTGCTTCCTTGTCGCCTTTCCAATAGGCCTCAAGAACCATTTTATACGCGGATTTTGAACCCTCTACGAACAATCCAAGGTCAAAGCTGCGATCGGCATTGGCAATTGCCTTGATACCGCTCTGCGCTGCCAGATCGACGTTCGACAGGTCACTCATGGGCAACCCAGATGCAGCGTCCCCGCCGGCGGATGGCTGACGCAATAATGGAGCTGTGTTCGCCTCAATCGGGCGACGGGCGACAGGCTCCTGTTCGTGCCCGGTGCGTTTTCCGAGAACCGAATACAGGCGCAGGCCCAAGAAAGCTGCAACAAGAGCGAGCAATACAATAGTAAACGTCACAACGCCTCCATCCGGCAAAAAATAACAGCGGTTCCTGCGCGAAATCCATTCGCCCAGCTCCACCATTAAAACATATAGGCACGAATGATACGGGTTTCAAAGGGCTTTGCCCAAAGAAAATTGCGCTTCGCCGCAAGCGCAACAATCATTGCCCTTTGTCGGCACCCCTGCTAGGCGCGACGGCCATCAAGGGTCGCATCAATGCGGCTGTGGCAACCAACAAGAAAGCACGATATCTCATGGCCGACGAAACAGGCACCATCGTTTCCGACAATGTAAAAGCCAATGGCGAAGACACTGCACCCGCCGTCGGCATGTTGAACCAGTATATCAAGGACTTGTCAGTCGAAAACCCGCACGCGCCGCACAGCTTTAACTGGGAAGGCGCACCGCAGATTGATGTACAGGTTAACATCCAAGCCAACGCCATCACCGATGAAGTCCATGAAGTCACGTTGAAGCTCGCCGTGAAGGCCGAAAACGACAATGGCGTTCAATTTTCGGTTGAGCTCGATTATGGCACTTTGTTTGGCCTGCGCAATGTGAGCGACGAGCAAGCACATCCTTTTCTGTTTGGTGAGGCACCACGCCTGATGTTCCCGTTTGCGCGCCGGATTGTCGCCGACGCCGTTCGGGATGCAGGCTATCCACCTTTGGTGCTCGAGCCGATCGATTTTAACGCGCTTTACATCCAGCAACTGTCGCAAGCGCAGCAAATGGCAGAGACGCAGCCTGCTGGCGAAGCCTGAAGCCTGCGGTACCAGGTGACCATATGAGCCTGGTTCGAAACAGCATCACCATCGGCGGGCTGACTCTCGTCAGCCGCGTCCTTGGGCTTGTACGCGATATGTTGATGGCACGTTTCGTAGGTGCAGGCCTTGCGTCCGACGCGTTTTTGATTGCGTGGCGTTTGCCGAACCTGTTCCGTGCGCTGTTTGCCGAAGGCGCGTTCGCAGCCGTGTTCGTGCCCTTGTTCAACAAAAAAATGACTGAGGCTGAACGCGAGCAAGCTGACCAAGGCCTGATCGCCGCGCGCACATTCGCCGGACAAGTGTTGTCGGTGTTGTTCCCGTTTCTCGTTCTCTTTACGATACTCATGATGCTGGCGGCTGGTCCCATTGTCTGGGCCATGACGGGCGGCTTTCGCGACGGCGGGCCAGAGAAATTTGCTTTGGCCCGGCACTTAACGATTATCACCTTTCCCTATCTGGCCCTGATATCGCTTGTGTCGTTGCTTGGCGGGATATTGAATTCGCTGAATCGTTTCTGGGTCAATGCCGCAGCGCCCATTCTGTTGAATATTTGCATGATTATCGCGCTGATATTTTTCAGGGGCGATACCGAGGTTGAGACTGCAGTCACCCAGGCGATTGCCGTGACTGTATCAGGCGCGCTGCAACTGCTGTGGCTGATATGGGC
>JANPKN010000294.1:0-2848 GCA_031426075.1 Sphingomonadaceae bacterium | reverse complement strand
TGAAAAGCGCGCAAATTCAGCCTGCGTGCGCTCCAGCCCGCCACCGAATTTCAGATATCCGCCATCTTCTTGCGGCAGGAAATTGGAAATGGGACGCTCAATGACGCGGTAGCCATGGTCGACCAATTTCATATCGGCGATGACCTTCGGCTGCAGCAGGCTGACGGTGTAGCTGGCGACTGAATTGCGGAATCCGGGGTGGAATTCTTCGGTGACAGCAGCGCCGCCCACAACATCGCGGCGTTCGACAATGCGGACTTTCAGGCCAGCACGCGCCAGATAAAAGGCACAGACGAGGCCATTATGGCCAGCGCCAATGATGAGGGCGTCATATTTCTTGGTCATTTTTTGCTCCAGCCCGTTGCGGGGCGCTGTTCGAGGCGGGCCTCGGGAATGATGTTGCGGATCTGGCGGCAGAAACTTTTCAAGCACACTTCCTTGTCCGACAGGGGGCCCATCGAGAAGCTTTGGCTGGCCATGCCTTGCTGTACGCGGGTGATGAGAACGGTGTCCTCTGCGTTGACCTGCCGGTTGATGCGCCAGTTGAGATAGCGCGCTGCGCGCATTTCGCGGCGGTCATCTTTAAGCACATAGCTTATCTCGCGAATGACGCAGCTGTTGGGGCCAGTCGGCAGCCACTGCATGAAATCCACTTGGTCAGGATAAATGTCGAACGCGACCGATGGCCATAGCTTGAAATACAGCCAGCGTTTCTGATTTGCGGCGGGCAAATGCGGCACGGGTGGCAGCAGGTTCTGGTATCCGCGCTCGGACCAATTGGTCGATGGCCGGTCGACTAGGTCACCCCACATGCGGTCAACATGTGGCTCTGCCTCAATGCCATAGCTTTTGCCGAACAGACGCGTGAGGCCCGGATGGGCGACTGGAATGTGCAAGCCATCGGAGTAATTGTCGCCGACATTTTTCCAATTCACATCGCGCGGGCGCATGGTGACGCGGCCAAGTGCCCTGAGTTCTTCAAAACGGTAAGGGGCAACTTGGGCCTCATAAGGTGCCATCATTTCGGCGACCGATGGTCCGCCGCTTTCCAGACGGACAAATATAAACCCGCGCCAGATTTCCATGTCGACGGGCACAAGGCCAGCCTTGTTCTTGTCGAGCTTTGGGTAGGATGCACTGTCCGGCACACCCGTCAGGCGGCCATCAAGGTCATAAGTCCATGCGTGATAGGGGCAAACCAATTTCTTGGCGCACCCGTCGGAGCCATCGACCAAGCGGCTGCCACGGTGGCGGCAAACGTTGGTAAATGCGCGCAGCACTTCGTCATTACCGCGCACGACGATGACGCTCTCGCCGATATAGTCGAGGCTATGCCAGTCGCCCGCGTTTGCGACGTCGCTGACATGGCACACCACTTGCCATGACGGACGGAAAACGCGTTCTATTTCGACAGCGGCAAATTCCGGATCATCATAGGTCCAGGCTGGCAGGCTCCAGCCTTCCAATGGATCATGCAGTGTATGTAAGTCCGATTCGGACATCTTGCCCCCCTTGTTATACGAGTGTATAACAGCGCCATGAACGCGCGACAAGTCTTCACCCGCGAGAGCGCCGACACCCGACGCGACGCGTTGATCGCGGCCACGGCGCGATGCCTAGCTACGCGCGGGGCACATGGAACGTCAGTGCGGGCCATTTGCATGGAAGCTGGGGTATCTGCGGGACTGCTGCGGCATTATTTCGATGGCATTGATGCGCTGGTTGCGGCGACCTATCGCGCAACAGGGACACGCGTCGCTGCTGCGCTGCATGATGCGGTTCAGGCCGTTCCGGCAGAGGACCCGCGTGGCCGGTTGCTCGCGTTCGTCACAGCAAGTTTTCGTGCGCCGATTGCGGATCCTGAACTGCTGGCGACATGGCTGGCCTTTTGGAGCCTGTCGCGTACCGTTCCTGCCATCGGCAAAATCCATGACGAGATTTACGCCGAAAACCGGCAGGATATGGAGCGCCTGATCATGGCCTGCCCCAACGCGCCAGCGGATGCGAGACTGGCCGCAGTTGCATTGACCGCATTGGTCGATGGCCTGTGGCTTGAGCTCAGTTTAGGCAATGCGCCGTTCAGCGTCGGCGAGGCGGAGGCTTTGGCGGAAAAGTGGCTGGATAGTTTCATTTGAAACATTAAGGTTGCCCGGATGACCGACACCCCAGCTTCCGACCCCCCGATGACCTATGCGCGCTATCTTGCGCTCGACGAGATATTGGCCTGCCAGCGCCCGCAATCCGACCTTGATGACGAAATGCTGTTCATCATCATTCACCAGACCAAGGAATTATGGCTCAAGCAGATCATCCGTGAGCTTCAACTGGCCCGCGCGCAAATCCGCAATGACGCGCTGGTGCCGGCTTATAAAGCGCTTGCACGGGTCAGTCGTATTCAAGCCGTCATGACATTGAGCTGGGACGTGTTGTCGACAATGACACCGTCCGAATATACCCGGTTTCGCCATGTGCTTGGGCCAAGCTCTGGCTTTCAATCCGACCAGTTCCGCACAGTCGAATATTTGCTTGGGCTAAAAGCAGCAGCGTTCCTGAAATATCAGGAGGACCGGCCCGATGCGCATGCCGCGATGACCGAGGCACTCATAAGCCCAAGTATCTGGGATGATGCGATTGCGGCGCTGGCACGTGCTGGCTTTGACCTGCCGCTTGCATTGCTGGCGCGCGACTGGAGCAAGCCGCATGTCTTTTCTCCTGAGGTTGAGGCGGCATTCCTGCAAGTCTACCGAAATCCCGACCAATATTGGGAGCTATACCAGCTTGCCGAGAAGCTGGTGGACCTTGACGATGCGATGGCCACGTGGCGGCATAAGCATGTCCTCACCGTTGA
>JANPKN010000293.1:0-14071 GCA_031426075.1 Sphingomonadaceae bacterium | reverse complement strand
GGCCATCGTTTCCTGAATATAATTGGAAATGCCGGGAAAGCGTTTGAAATAGGCGTCGATCAGAGCCTGCGCCTCTTCCGCCGAGGATTCCAGCCGCTTCGAAAGGCCCCAGCGCGAGATGCCATAGAGAATGGAAAAGTTGATCGTCTTGGCACGCCCGCGCGTGTCACGGTTGACTTCGCCGAACAGTTCAAGCGCAGTACGGGCGTGGATGTCCTCACCCTTTTCAAAGGCGTCGCGCAAAGGTTCGACGTCGGCAAAATGTGCGGCGAGACGAAGCTCGATTTGGCTATAGTCGGCAGACAAAATGACGTTGCCGGGTTCAGCGACAAAGGCGTCCCTGATCTGACGCCCCGTTTCGGTGCGGATCGGGATATTCTGTAAATTCGGGTCAGTCGATGACAGACGCCCGGTCTGCGCGCCGACAAGACTGTAGCTGGTGTGCACGCGGCCCGTTTTCGGATCGATCTGCTGCTGCAAACTGTCGGTGTAGGTCGATTTCAGCTTGGCCAGTTGGCGCCAGTCCAGCACTTTGCGCGCAATGACGATGCCTTGACCTGCAAGGTCTTCAAGCACGGTCACGTCCGTAGAATATTGGCCGGATTTACCCTTTTTTCCGCCTTTATAGCCCATTTTGCCAAACAAAATTTCGCCCAGTTGCTGCGGGCTGCCAATGGTGAAGGGTTGTCCCGCAAGCCCGTGAATTTCCTTTTCAAGCAATTCCATTTGCGCTGCAAATTCGGACGACAGGCGCGCAAGCACGGATCGGTCCACCTTGATACCAGTGCATTCCATTTTGGAAAGCACCGGCACCAGTGGGCGGTCAACCAGTTCATAGACACTCGTGGCTTTTTCAGGGCTCAAGCGCAATTTCAGATGGTGCCACAACCGCAACGTCACATCGGCGTCTTCCGCTGCGTAGCAGGTAGCATCGGACAGTTGGACCGCTGCAAAACCAATCTGACTTTTACCAGTGCCTGTAACGCTTTTGTACGAAATGCATTCGTGGCCCAAATGAGTCTTGGCAAGCTCATCCATACCATGCGCCTGACGTCCCGCATCCAACGCAAAGCTCATCACCATCGTGTCGTCATAGGGCGTTATTTGGACATTATGTCGTGCAAGCACCGACATGTCATATTTCAAATTCTGGCCAATTTTCAGGACGCTTGGGTCACTTAGGAGCGGGCGTAACTTCGCAAGTGCCGCCTCCATCGGGATTTGCACTGGTCTTTCCGCAAACATATCGGTGCCGCCATGCGCGAGCGGGACATAGCATGCTTCGCCAGGGGCAACTGCGAGGCTGAGGCCCACAAGGTTCGCACTTGCGGCCTGTAAGCTGTCGGTTTCGGTGTCAAATCCAAGCGTTCCGGTTTCATGCGCGCGCGTGATCCAATGGTCGAGCCGCGCCAAGTCGGTGACGCATTCATACACCGAAGTATCAATCTTGGGCATCGACGCGGGCGAAGCTGAAGCACCCATGCTCGGCGCGCGTTCAGCACCGTCACCGGAGTGCATCGCCTTGGGATTTCCTGCAATCGCCTTATTGGCAGCGGCAGTGTTCACCACATGCCCAATACGCTTCAAAAGCGAATTGAAGCCGTGATGCTGCAAAAAATCGGCTAGCGGTTCTTCGGGGATTGCCCCCAATATCATATCCTCAATGGCAATCGGCAAAGGGCAGTCTTCTTTTAACGTGACCAGAACCTTGGAAAGCCGCGCCTTTTCGGCATGCTCGATTAAATTGTCGCGCATTTTGGATGGCTTCATTTCGGGCGCTGCGGCCAAGACACTTTCGAGGTCGCCGAATTCCTGGATCAGCTTGGTCGCGGTCTTTGGACCAACGCCGGGAACGCCGGGAACGTTATCCACGCTGTCGCCCATCAACGCGAGCACGTCGCCAACCTTTTCCGGTCCAACACCGAATTTCTCGAACACCTCTTCTGTGCGGATGCGTTCGTTTTTCATGGTGTCGAACATGTCGATGCAGGGTTCGACAAGTTGCATAAGATCCTTGTCGCTGCTGACAATGGTAACATGCCAGCCCGCCGCATATGCGGCGCGCGCATAGCTTGCGATCATGTCATCTGCCTCAACATCGTCTTCTTCGATCAAAGGCAGCGAAAAGGCGCGCGTTGCGTCACGGATCATCGGGAATTGCGGCTTCAGGTCTTCGGGCGGATCAGGACGGTGCGCCTTATACTGGTCGTAAATTCGGTTGCGGAACGTCTGGCTGGATTTATCCAACACCACCGCCATGTGCGTTGGACCATCGGCTTGGTTCAGGTCATCCGCCAGCTTCCACAGCATCGTCGTGTAGCCATACACCGCGCCAACGGGCTCACCATGCTTGTTGGTAAGCGGCGGTAGCCGGTGATAAGCCCGGAAAATATAGGCAGAGCCGTCAACGAGATAGAGATGTTTTTGGTCAGACATAATGGCGCGATAGCAGCCCGTTTTGGCCAAGTCTTTTGCTAATTTCCGGCGGCTGCTCTGTTCTGGATTTCAGCGCGACCTGCGCCACAAAAGGAGACCGCTGGCGATAATGATTGCCGCCCCCGCAAGTGACGTAAGATCCGGCCAGTCGCCAAACATAATGATCCCCAACCCGATGGCTATCAACAATTGGACATAGGTCATCGGCGCGATTTCAGCAGCGGACGCCCGCGTGGTGCCCATAAATATGAGCCAGTGGGCCGACGTTGCAGTCACCGCCACCACGCAGCAGCGTGCGATAATAGTCCAATCGGGTATTCCAACCTTGAGCGCCTCAACCCCGGAAAAATGACCTATAACGGCAGCGCTCCAGATAAATGGCACAGCAACCGACGCCACCAGAAACTGCATCAACAATGGCGTCCCGGCACCAGCGACCTTGCGGTTGCCGATCATGACAAATGCCATGCTCAAGGCAGCTACCAGCGGCAGCAATGCGGCCCAGCCGAGCTCCTCCACATTGGGCCGCATGATCAACAGCACGCCGCCAAAAGCGATAACAATCGCCAGCCATTTTGTCGCATTTGTGCGTTCATGCAGGAAGATTGCACTCAAAATTGCGGTGATCATGGGACTTGTAAATCCAATCGCCGTCGCTTCGGCCAAAGGCATTAGAAAAATGGAGGAGAAGAAACAGATCGTCGCCATGGCCACGGAAAATCCGCGCAGCAGCTGCACTTTAGGCATGGGCATCGCAAACCCGCGGCGCCCTTCCTTCATGAATAGCAGCGTGCCAAGACCAAGCGCGCCAATCGTATAGCGCAATGCTGCAACAGCAGTGCCGGGCCAAGCTCCTGCGATGGATTTGATAATGGCGTCACCAATCGACAAAAGGGCAAAGCCGCAAAGCGCGTATAACAGGCCCGACCGGGCCGACGATGATGTCACGTAGATTTCCCTGATTGCTGCGTCGCCTTAATCCGCTTTGCCCCGAATAGAAAGCAGCAGAAAACTGAAGTCGGCGGCAAATGCCGAAGCAAGCATTACCGATTTATTCACCATTTGTGGATAGCACCGGATTAGTGACAACAACGGGCCATCGGAGCAACATAGCGTGAGCGCATTTGGGAAAAAACCAGGCTTGACCCCGGCACGTCCGTCATTCGGCGTTGCTCGCCCCATGACCGGCGGGGGTATGCCAGCGTCTCAACAATCGACAGCACTGCAACCTCAGCCAGATTATACGCAGTCGGCCGGCGGCGGAGAACAGTTTCCGGCAATCGACTCAGTCGATCTACCCGGTGGCGGCGTAATTCCGCAAACGGCCATGCAGGAGGCTATGACTCGCCTGTCTGACCGCGCGAACAATGCAGCACCAGTCGATGATGGTCCCCAAGGGTTTGAAGCTTCTGTCCATAAGATCAAAGAGCAAGTGCTGCCGCGTTTGCTTGAGCGGGTCGACCCAGAGGCAGCAGCGTCACTGAATAAAGAAGAGCTGACCGAAGAGTTCCGGCCAATCATACTTGAAGTGCTGGCCGAGCTTAAGCTTACCCTGAACCGGCGCGAGCAATTTGCGCTGGAAAAAGTACTTGTCGATGAATTGCTTGGCTTTGGTCCGCTTGAGGAATTGCTCAGCGACCCCGACATTACGGATATCATGGTCAATGGACCGCTTCAGACCTATATCGAAAAAAAGGGGAAGCTGCAGATCGCGCCGATCCAGTTTCGCGATGAAGAGCATCTGTTTCAGATTGCACAGCGAATCGTCAACCAGGTCGGCCGCCGCGTCGACCAGACCACACCGCTGGCCGATGCTCGATTAAAAGATGGTAGCCGCGTGAACGTCATCGTGCCGCCTCTGTCGCTGCGCGGCACTGCGATCTCCATTCGTAAGTTTTCTGAAAAGCCAATCACTATCGACATGCTCAAAGGCTTTGGCTCCATGAGCGAAGCCATGGCCACTGCGCTTAAGATTGCAGGCGCGAGCCGGATGAATATCGTAATTTCGGGCGGTACTGGCTCGGGTAAAACCACGATGCTCAACGCCTTGTCGAAAATGATCGACCCGGGCGAGCGCGTGCTGACTATCGAAGACGCCGCTGAACTCAGGCTTCAGCAGCCGCATTGGTTACCGCTTGAAACCCGTCCTCCAAACCTTGAGGGCGATGGTGCGATCACTATTGGTGACCTTGTGAAGAACGCCCTGCGTATGCGTCCTGACCGGATCATTCTGGGCGAAATTCGTGGTGCGGAGTGTTTTGATCTGCTCGCCGCCATGAACACTGGCCATGACGGCTCCATGTGTACGCTCCACGCAAACAACCCGCGCGAGTGTCTTGGACGTATGGAAAACATGATTTTGATGGGCGACATTAAAATCCCGAAGGAAGCCATTTCGCGGCAGATTGCAGAATCAGTCGACCTCATCGTTCAGGTAAAGCGGCTTCGCGACGGTTCACGCCGGACGACGCAGATTACAGAAGTTATCGGTATGGAAGGCGACGTGATTGTTACGCAGGACCTGTTCAAGTTCGAATATCGTGACGAAGACGCCGATGGTAAAATTCATGGCGAGTGGGTAGCTGGCGGCGTTCGGCCCTATACTCTCGAAAAGGCACGGCAATTCGGCTTTGATCAGCCCTTTTTGGAAGCGTGCTTGGGCTAAAGCCCCTTAATTGCAAGCGCCGCTGACAATACGGTTCCTAACACCGAAAACACCGTAATGGCCGTCCATGGCATGAAGCCGACATTCTCGATGTTGGTGCGCTTATGACGTCGGCGGTCGGCAAAACTACTTATCAACACTACCGACGCCAACATTACCGACAGCGCCGACCAAAAATGGTCACGCCATAAAAATTCTGTTAGCCAGTCCATCATCCTGCCTTAACGCGCCATCAACCTGCAATAAAGGGAGTTGGTATCGCCCGGCGATTTGCATGAACAGGTATTTGTTTGCGAATTTCGCCGATTTTTTCGAGGTCCAAATCGGCAAACGCCAGACCGGGTGCCTCTCCCATATCCAGGATGACTGTCCCCCAGGGATCAATAACGAGCGAATGGCCATAGGTTCGCCGACCATCTTCGTGGACGCCGCACTGCGCAGCGGCAATGATAAAGGATTCGCTCTCAATGGCGCGTGCCCGCAACAGACAATGCCAGTGTGCCTCCCCTGTCGGCACCGTAAAGGCCGACGGAACAGCCATAACGTCCACACCGAGCTTAGCGTAGCGACTGAACAAATCCGGAAACCGCAGATCATAACAAATGGCGAGCCCCATAAGGCCAAGCGGCGTTTGCACCGCGACAGGATTTTCCCCACCAACATAAGCAGAGGATTCCCTCCAACTTTCTCCAGATGCCAAATCGACATCGAAAAGATGCATTTTATCATATCGCGCGGTGATCTGACCATCCGGCGAGATCACGAAAGCCCGGTTCGCCAGCTTTTCGGTTCCATCGTCCATCATGGGCATTGAACCAACATGCACCCATATTTTATGCTGATGAGCGGCCTCCGCCAGCACCATCAGCCCATTGCTTTCGGATTCGCTGACCATATGTGGTCGCGCCCGGACACGATCTCGATCTATGATAATCGACATTTCCGGTGCAAAATACATCACGGCCCCACCTTCCGACGACTTCGCAATCGAATCGACCATGTCCAAGGCATTGCGATCCGGATCAATCCCGCTCGTCATTTGATGCAAAGCTATCCGCATGAAAAACCACGCTGATAGTGAGTGAATGTAAAATCGGCTCGAATTTTCATAGGCATTTGAAAGCGTTTGCAGCATTGTAAGAAATATGCAACAGTCCGTAAAATAGTGATAAATCTGAAACTTTAGGCTGTACATGGGTTGAATTAGTGGTGGGATTGTGTAGACAGCATCTTGGAGTGCAACGCACTTCGGTAAAAAGGAGCACAATAATGCGTTTCGGTAAGTTCTCTCTCGCTGCTATCGCGGCCGCTTCGCTTGTAAGCGCGCCCGTAATGGCTGAATCCCTCTCGCCTGCTGCAAAGGCAGTTGGCGCTTCCAAGGTAAAGCGCGTAGGCGCTAATACCAAGGAAGAAAGCAAGCTTGGCGGCGGAAGCGGCGTGATCATCGCTGTTCTGGCTGCGGTTGCTGTCATCGGCGGTATCGTTATCGCTGCTGGTAACGACGACAACGCGCCAACCAGCCCCTGATTTCTTCAGGAAATAAGTTTTAAAAAGGCGGCCTTAGGGTCGCCTTTTTTTTGGTTGTGAACGTTGATAACAATAAGGCTACCCTATGGGCTTTGCAGAATTGAGGGGCATCATATGACTAAGAAACTCAATGTTCTCGTAACCGGCGGTGCGGGATATATTGGTAGCCACGCTGTGCTGGCGTTGCTTGATGCCGGGCATCAACCCATCGTGATTGACAATCTGGTCACAGGATTTCGGTGGGCAATTGCCGAAAATACCCCATTTTTTGAAGGCGACATCAGCGATTCGGAACTCGTTCAACGCATCATCAGCGCGCACAATATCGACGCCATCATGCATTTTGCTGGCTCCGTTGTCGTTCCCGAATCCGTTGATAACCCACTCAAATATTATAATAACAACACTGCAAAGAGCCGAAGCCTGATCGAATCGGCAGTGTCGGGCGGCGTTCGCCACATGATATTTTCTTCCACCGCAGCGACCTACGGAATCCCGGAATCAAGCCCAGTGCGCGAAGACATGCCCACGGTACCTATCAATCCGTATGGGACGTCGAAGCTGATGACGGAAATGATGCTGCGCGATGTCGCCGCAGCGCATGAATTCAATTATTGCGCGTTGCGTTATTTCAACGTTGCAGGAGCGGACCCGCTTTCCAGGACTGGTCAATCTACCGTTGGCGCAACGCACTTGTTGAAAATTGCCGTAGAAGCCGCATTGGGCAAACGGGCGAGCGTCAGTGTATTTGGCACTGATTATGCGACCACGGATGGAACCGGCGTCCGTGATTATATCCACGTCAGTGACCTTGCATCGGCGCATGTCATCGCGCTTGAGGCGCTTGTGGCGGACCCGACACGCAGCCACACGCTCAATTGCGGGTACGGACATGGCTATTCCGTGATGCAGGTGCTTGATGCTGTCGATCGCGTCACCAACAACAAGCTGGATCGCAAAATGGAAGGCCGAAGAGCTGGTGACCCGGATGCCCTCATTTCGGACAATACTGCCATTAAACAGCAACTCGGATGGGAACCACAATATGATGATTTGGACAAGATAGTCCAACATGCGCTCGCCTGGGAACGGAAGTTGACGGAAATTCAAGCGACTTAAGCGCTCACTTGCGCTTTACGCGGTTGTTTCCCATATCCGGGCCATGGAAACACAATCGCATGCAAACCCGGTGACCTGGTACGGCACCACAATATTGTCAGTCCGTAAAAACGGCAAAGTCGTCATAGCTGGCGATGGTCAGGTTTCGATGGGCCAGACCGTGATGAAGCCGAACGCCAAAAAGGTGCGGCAATTGCACGATGGCTCGGTCATTGGTGGTTTTGCCGGCGCGACGGCGGATGCATTTACGCTGTTTGAAAGGCTGGAACGGAAGTTGGAGCAGCATCGTGGACAGTTGATGCGTGCTGCCGTCGAACTGGCCAAGGATTGGCGCACCGACAAATATCTCCGTAATTTGGAAGCGATGATGATTGTCGCCGACAAGGATGTGACATTGATCCTGACTGGCAATGGGGATGTGCTTGAACCGAATGACGGCATCGCAGCGATTGGTTCCGGCGGCAATTACGCCTTGTCGGCGGCTCGGGCACTTGCCGAATATGAAGCCGACGCGGAGAAAATGGCGCGGCATGCGATGAAAATTGCTGCCGAAATCTGCGTTTACACCAATGACCAGCTCACTGTCGAAACTCTCGTAAGTGCGCAGTAATCTAGTCGTCACTTGAACGCCGTTCTCAAATTCCCATTTAGGCAGTAATGAAAAACGCACTGACCCCAAAAGCCATTGTGGCTGCACTCGACGAACATATTATTGGCCAAGCGGATGCAAAGCGCGCTGTTGCCGTTGCGCTTCGTAACCGATGGCGTCGCCAGCGCCTTGGCGCGGATTTACGTGACGAGGTCACACCGAAAAACATTCTGATGATTGGCCCCACGGGTTGCGGCAAGACAGAGATTTCCCGCCGTTTGGCTAAGTTGGCTGACGCGCCGTTCATCAAGGTAGAGGCGACAAAATTCACTGAAGTAGGCTATGTCGGCCGTGACGTTGAGCAGATTGCTCGCGACCTTGCCGAAGAGGCCGTGCGCCTTGAAAAAGAACGCCGCCGCGAACATGTCCGCGAAGCTGCCGAGACATCTGCGATGGAACGGATATTAAAGACATTGGCTGGCGACACGGCCAGTGAGGCCACGCGCGAGGCTTTCCGCCAGCGTATTCGCGACCGCCATATGGACGAGGTAGAAATCGAGATTGAAGTTTCCGATAGTCCAGCCATGCCCATGGAAATCCCCGGAATGGGCGGGAATGTGGGGATGATCAATCTTGGCGAGATGATGGGCAAAGCCTTTGGCAAAGACAATCTGAAACGTCGCAAGATGAAGGTTCCCGACGCGTGGACCAAGCTGGTAGAGGAGGAATCCGAAAAACGCCTCGACCAAGACGATGTAAACCGGGTCGCTCTTGCCGATGCAGAAGCCAATGGCATCGTATTCCTTGATGAAATCGACAAGATTGCCGTGTCGGATGCGCGGGGCGGTGGCTCCGTGAGCCGCGAAGGCGTTCAACGCGACCTCCTCCCCTTGATTGAAGGAACCACAGTCGCCACCAAATATGGACCGATGAAAACCGACCATGTATTGTTCATTGCATCGGGCGCGTTCCACATATCGAAACCCAGCGACATGTTACCAGAGTTGCAGGGTCGCCTGCCCATACGTGTCGAATTGCGCGCGCTTGAGCATGCTGACTTTGTGCGCATTCTGTCGGAAACGCGGGCAAATTTGCCGATGCAATATAAGGCATTATTGGCCACCGAAGAAGTTACGTTGGAATTCAGTGATGACGCCATCGACGCCATTGCGCGCATTGCCGTGGACGTGAATTCAACGGTCGAGAATATCGGCGCACGGCGTTTGCAAACCGTAATGGAAAAGCTGCTGGAAGACATCAGCTTCGACGCTGAGGACCGGAAGGGTGAAACACTCAAGATCGATGCGGATTATGTCAGCAAGCAGCTTTCGGGCATCGCCAAGGACACTGACCTATCGAAATATGTTCTTTGACGGGTGCTGCCATTTGATATGATGATCGCTCCTTAAAGGAGTCGGAACATGTCACAACAAGGTGGGTGCCAGTGCGGCGCCATTCGGTATGAAGTCAGCGGATCGCCCCAGCATGTGGCCTTATGCCATTGCGAGGGATGCCGCAAAAGTGCTGGTGCGCCTGCAGTTGCATGGGCAGCCTTTGCCGAGACCGAATTTCAATTGCTGCAGGGTGACCTGACGGAATTTAATTCTTCGGGCGCGGCAATCCGAAGTTTTTGCCCAAGCTGCGGCACGGGTATCACCTATCGTAACGAGGATATGCTGCCTGGCATTGTCGATATTCAATCGGCCACGCTTGACGATCCGTCTGTGTTCCCGCTGCAATGCCATATCCAGATAGCGGAGCGCATCAATTGGATGGCCGCGGCGCACACGCTTCCGGAATTTGAGCGTTTCCCGGGTAACGTTTAACGCGCTGCGGTTATCGCTCCGTCGCCGGCCTGGGGTGCCACGACCAGCTTCCAAGCCTTGTCCTTTACGAAGTAGCGTTTCGCTAGCGACTGCAGGATTGCGGGCGTCACGCTGTTATAATCACTGTATAGTTTGCCCAAAGCGACGAAGCGTTCCGGGTCGTAAGTTGCCCCCTTCAACTGGTTGAGCCAGAATGTATTGCCTGATGAAGCCCGCTCAATCGCTTGCTTGGTCGGTTCGACAGCACGCTGAAGCTCGTCTGCGCTGACGGGATTGGCAATAAGGTCTGCAGCAACGGCATCGGCAAAGGAAAAGAAGCGATCAACATCCGTGGGCTTAACTTGCGTATAGGCCATCAGATACCCACCGCTATTAAAGTCTGTAGGCCAGTTGGCGGCCATGTCCGGGCTGTAACTTGCTGCCTGTTCGGCGCGGAATTTTTCAAACAGCCGATCACGGAATATTGCCGCCAGTGTCTCAAGCTGACGTCCTTCCGTAATGCCGCTTATGCCGCCGCCAGTTGGCCAGGCCATCACCGCAGCAGATTGATCGGTTGCACCACGATGCGTGAGGCGTACCGGGGTCGATGTAGGCGCAGGGAAACGCACATCTCTGGCCTCGGCCGTTACTGGCAAAGGTGCGCGCGGTGCCATGGCGCCAAAGCTCTTTTCCAACGCCGCAACCGCTATCGCCTTGTCAAAATCACCAAAGAGGAGAACTTCGATCGGTCCCTGAGACAATAGAGGTTTCCAATAGGATTCGAATTTTGCGGCGTCGATTTTGGCGACTTCATCGGGGGTCGCGGCCTTCCAACGTGCGTCCTTGTTGCGAAGCAGATATTCCAGATCGCGTTGCAGCACGGATGTCGCCGACATTTCGAAACTGGCGTAGCCGGACGTTGCCAGTGCCTTGGCGCGTTCAACGGGCGCAGCGTCCCAACCGGGATGCTCCAGCTTAGTCGCGATCAACGTCAGCTGATCGGCAAGGTCATCGGGTCGTGTGTTGGCACCAAATTGAAACGCATCATCATCGACCGAAAAGTTCAGCTCAATCCGGCGGCCATTCACCATCTGGTCGATTTCCGTGCGCTTGATATTGCCGATCCCATTTTCGGGGAGAACCAACGGCCCTGCCCACAGCAATCCGCCTTGGTCCGGATTTACGGCCTGATAACCCCGGCCAAAACGCACAAGTACGCGGATTTGGCCGCTCTCGGCTTTGTTTGGATATAGCAAAGCGCGCACGCCATTGGAAAGCGCCAGTCTGGTTATTTGCAGTCGCGAAACGGTATCTTCCGCCACGAGCTTACCTGGCGCGCCCAGTTTTGGCAGCGCCGCAAAGCCAAGCGTGTTTTCGGACAAGCGCGCAGTTGTGTTGGCCGCCACCGTTGCTTTTAACGCCGCCAGAGCGCGATTGTCAGCATCTGGCACCGCAACGGGCGAAGAGAGCATTAGCCGAGTCACGTCCGCCATGAACAGCTTCTGGGTCGATGCCAGCAGTCGTTCCGGGGTGAACTTGTCCTTCATGCCCTCGTAAACCTGAATCACCGTTTCGGGCGCAGCCACCGTTTCGCGAATATCAACCGCGTTTATAATGTCGTCCGCCTGTTTGGCAGCAGCCTCAAAAGGGTAACTGTCCAGCATCGTTCGCAATGCGTTACCGAACAATGTCTTTTCACGGTTGATATCAGCAACCGAAGGAGGTGTTGCCATAGCATCAGCAATGATCGCGCGGACATCGCGCGTCGCCGCTTCCCATTTATCGCCGACGGGCGTGAGCGAAACCAATGTCGCATCGGCCGTGCGCGAAATATCTTCCTGCGCGACTTGAGCGAACAGATAGTTGCCGCCGTTGCGCGCTTGCACCTCAAGTCGGCGGTTAATGATCTGAAGCGCCAAGGCGTCAATCAGCAATTGTTCGTTATAAGCGATCGTGTCGTTCACCTTGCGCCACGGGCGCAAATAGGCAAGGCTGACCGTTGTCGGCAATGTGGGTTCAATCAAGACGCGAGCAGGGGTGCCCTGCGGGGTGGGGTCACCAAAAGCCGGCTCAGGCACAATTGGGCCCTTGCCTTTCCAGTCGTTGAAATATTTTTGCACCAGATTGGCAAGCTGTGCCGGCTCCATATCGCCAGCCATCACTACAACCGCATTTTCCGGCCGATACCAACGGTCATGAAACGCGCTTAAGCGAATGGCATCTGCCGCCTGCAGCGTTTCCGGCGTTCCGATGGTGGACCGGTTTGCAAGGCGTTGCCCCTGAAACGCGTGCTGGCGCAAGGCGTCGCTATAAATCATCTGCGCGCCGCTATTCTCACGCAATTCGGCCAGCACAATCGCACGCTCCGCATTCAGCGCGGTCGGCGAAATTCGTGGATTGCGGATCATGCCCGAAATGATTTTGACGGATTCGTTCAGCTTTTCGGGCGTCGCATTGGGCAGATCGAGCTTGTAAACCGTTTGCGTCGGCGTGGTCTGCGCATTGCTGTCGCTGCCAAAGGTTACGCCGAACCTTTGCCAAATACGCTTTGCCTCACCATCGGGGACGAAGGTCGATCCGCGAAAGGACAAATGCTCAATTAAATGGGCAAAGCCCTGTTCGTCATTATTTTCATGCAATGCGCCGGCATCAATTCGCACGCGAATGGACACTTGACCTGCGGGGACATCGTTTTTCTTGACCGCATAACGAAGGCCGTTGGGCAAGACGCCAAAGGTCCATGAGTCATCAACCGGTACATCGCTGCCTTCATAGAGCCATGGCTGAACCAATGGCTTTGCCGCGGTTGATGCCGCAGGCGCGGTCTGCGCATAAGCGGAAGTGGAAAGCAGCAAGGCTGCCAAAGCGAGAGCATGGGAAAGGTTGCGCATTACACTCCTCATAACGGGCGTGCAGCTTGACCGCACATGAACGAGCCGACGAACCGCCGCTTAAATTCCACCATCAACAGTATCATAACCCAATCCACGCAGACCAAGCTTCAATGCCTCGACACATTCCGCCAATTTATGCGCGTCGGTGGTGCGAACAACAAAATTAGCACCGACCTTGCCTTCCCGGAAAAATGGATAGCTGCCGATCTGGCACCCTTCATGATGTTTTTCGGTATCACCGAGCAATTTCGCCACTTCGCTTTCGGCAACCCAACAGCCGATCTGTTGGGACAATAAAGGCGCGCCGCCCTCAAGCGTGCCGGTTAGGGCATCCAACATGCCAGCCGTGATATGCGGGACGCCCGCCATAATGAAGATGTTGCCATGCCGAATACCCGGCGCGCCCGACATTTTGTTGGGGATGAGGTCAGCGCCCTCTGGCACACGCGCCATGCGCAAGCGTCCGGGATTGATGCCGCCGCGCGATTCGTAATAAGCATGCAGCGTCGCGCTTGCTTCGGGATGGATAACAACGTCTACACCCAGTGCAGCGGCAATGGCGTCCACCGTGATGTCGTCATGCGTTGGGCCGATCCCGCCAGTTGTAAACAAATAATCATTGCGGGCGCGCAACAGGTTCACAGCCTCAACTATAGCATCCATGTCATCCGCCACCACCCGTACTTCGCGCAGTCGAATGCCTTGAATATTCAGCCAAAGGGCAATCTGGGCGACATTTTTGTCCTGTGTTCGGCCAGAAAGGATTTCATCGCCGATAATTACAAGGGCGGCGGTGTAGATGCGAGATTCTGTCATGGGCAGGCGATAGCATAAATCACCCCCTCGCAAAGTGCGGATTAGTGCCTTATATCGCCCCTATGGAACAATATGTAAGCGTTACGCCCGAAGAGGCGATGCAGGCCCGCGACGGGGTCATCAAATTGCACGGGCCAGAGGGCTTTGACGGCATGCGCAAGGCCGGACGTCTTGCCGCCGAAATACTCGACGCGCTTGTGCCGCATGTCGTACCCGGCGT
>JANPKN010000292.1:0-3251 GCA_031426075.1 Sphingomonadaceae bacterium | reverse complement strand
CGGTTCGCCCCGGTCCGCCAATTTCGGACGGAAACGAAGCGCGTTGGTCGGCACGCGCAACACATTTGCCTTGGCGCCAGTGATGATTTCTACATTTGCGGTCATTCCAGGCAGCAATTTGCCATCAAGATTATCGACATCAATAATGACCAAATAGCTGACGACGTTTTGCGTTTCGACAGGTGCTTTTCGGACCTGCCGCACTTTCGCGCGAAAGATATCGTCGGGGTAACTGTCGACGGTGAAGGCAACATCTTGCCCCTCGATAATCTGGCCGATGTCAGCCTCATCGACCGACGCTTCGACCTGCATCTTGGTGGTGTCGGCGGCTATTTCGAACAGGTTGGGGGTCTGGAAGCTGGCCGCAACGGTGGTGCCTGGCTCAACGAGTTTGTTTATGATGACACCGCTTGCGGGCGCGACAATGACGGTGCGGTTCAGATCGAGCCGTGCCGATGAAAGCTCTGCCGTGCCCTGCCGGATTTGGGCGTTGCCGCTTTGCGTTTGCGCGAGCGCCACTTGAAGCGCGTTGCGCGCACTATAGAGCTTGCTCTGAGCTAGATCGAGACCGGCCTTTGATACAAAACCTCGATCCGCCAATGCCTTTTGCCGTTCGAAATCTCTCTGCTGAATTTCAAGTTCCGACCGCGATCGGGCAACATTAGCTACGGTTTGCTGCAAACCCGCACGGGCCAGCGCAACCTGCGCTTCGGATTGCTGCACACGTGCCCGCACCCGGGTCGGATCAATCTCTGCAAGGATTTGCCCAGCTTTTACAGGCGAATTGAAATCGACATACACTTTCGTGACCTGCCCAGACACTTCGGTTCCGACTTTGATTGTATTAAGCGCGCGGACCTTCCCGCTGGCCGACACCTTACGCAGCACTTCGCCACGTGTGACAGGTTCGTTGATATATTCATATTCGCGCGGGGTGGGGCGAAGGGACAGGTACAAAACGAGCAAGATAAACAGCGCAATGATGGTCGACCAGATGCGATGCCGCTTCACCCAAGCCCGTATTGTTTCAAACATGCGACCCGCCCTTGATTAGCCTCTGCCGCTGTATATGCAGCGCGTGAGGATTAGGCCAGTGATTTAATCAACTAATACAGCAAGAAGCCCGCCGGAATCGCTTCCGGCGGGCTTTACTTTAACTTCAATGCGATCGGGCTTATTCTTCTTCGCCAGTATCAACGATATCATCGAGCGCGGAGTCTGCAGTGGTCAGATCATCTGCGATGACCTTTGCCAACACATCGTCGCCAATGGCGGCTTCAGGACCCTGTGCCAGTTCCGCAGCATGTTCTTCGGCAGCGGTCTCTGGCGCAATCAGACTTTCCTGCAGCTTTTTATAGCTGGCACGAAGCGCAACGTCGCGGCTTGTCGCTGCAATCCGCATACGGTTCATGGCAGAGCCAGTACCCGCAGGGATGAGGCGACCAACGATTACGTTTTCCTTCAGTCCTGTCAGAATGTCCTTCTTACCTTC
Organism: Sphingomonadaceae bacterium; assembly: GCA_031426075.1. Lineage (GTDB taxonomy): Bacteria > Pseudomonadota > Alphaproteobacteria > Sphingomonadales > Sphingomonadaceae > Sphingorhabdus_B. The sequence goes on along the minus strand of JANPKN010000292.1, from coordinate 1,759 downwards.
TACAGCAGCCTGCGTGAGGACGCGAGTGGTTTCCTGGAAGGAAGCTGCCGAGATGAACGAACGCGTCTGCAACGATGCCTTGGTGATGCCGAGCAGAACAGGGTTACCCGTTGCTGGCGCCTGACCCTTGGTCAACTTCGAATTGATGGCGTCCATTTCTTCACGGTCGACTTGCTCGCCTGGAAGCAGGGTTGTGTCGCCACCGAACGTGATCTCAACCTTTTGCAGCATCTGACGAACGATCGTTTCGATGTGCTTGTCGTTGATTTTCACGCCTTGCAGACGATACACTTCCTGAATTTCCGCAACCAGATATTCAGCCAATGCTTCAATGCCCATGACTTCAAGAATGTCATGCGGGTTCGGTGAGCCAGCAATCAGATTATCGCCCTTGCGGACGAAATCGCCTTCCTGAACGTCGAGTACCTTGGACTTCTGAATCAGATACTCGATACGATCGCCTTCTTCCGGAACAATCGCAATCTTGCGCTTTGCCTTATAATCGCGGACAAATTCAATGCGGCCCGAGATTTTGGCAATGATGGCGTTGTCCTTTGGAATACGCGCTTCGAACAATTCGGCAACACGTGGCAAACCGCCGGTGATATCGCGGGTCTTGGCAGATTCGCGGGTCACACGGGCGAGAACGTCGCCAGCCTGAACCGTTGCACCATCTTCAACCGAAAGCATCGTTCCGACGCCAAGCAGATAACGTGCAGCTTCGCCGCTATCGTCATCGAGCAAGGTAATGCGCGGACGGAGGTCTTCCTTCTTGGTACGGCTGCCGGCACGATCTTCGATAACGACGCGCTGGGCAATGCCCGTTGCTTCGTCGGTTTGCTCGGTCAGCGTCTTGCCGTCGATCAGGTCCTGATATTTCACAATACCGGACTTTTCGGTGATGATCGGCATGGTGAATGGATCCCATTCAGCCAGACGGTCGCCAACATTGACTTCAGCGCCATCCGGGAATGCCAGCGTCGCACCATAAGGCAGACGGTGGATTTCCATTTCACGGCCATCCTTGTCGACGATGATAAGTTCACCGTTACGTGCCATCGCCAAACGCTTCTTACGCTTGTCGATGATGCTTGGCAGATCGCGATACATGACCTTACCTGATGCCGTGGCATCAAGGTTTGACTGTTCATTCAACTGCGCCGCACCACCGATGTGGAAAGTACGCATAGTCAGCTGTGTTCCAGGCTCACCGATAGACTGTGCAGCGATAACGCCGACCGCTTCACCGATGTTCACTGGCGTACCGCGTGCAAGGTCACGGCCGTAGCACGTGCCGCAGACACCGACCTTGGATTCGCAGACCAATGGCGAGCGGATCTTAAGGGCTTGAATGCCGGTTTCTTCCATGGCGACAACCATTGGCTCGTCAAGCAACGTTCCCGATGGGATCAAAACCTTGCCATCAAGTCCAATGATGTCTTCTGCCGTGGTACGGCCAAGGACACGCTCACCAAGCGAGGCGATGGTTGAACCGCCCTGAACGATGGAACGCATTTCCAATGCACGCTCTGTACCGCAATCGACTTCAACGATGGTGCAATCCTGCGATACGTCGACCAGACGGCGGGTGAGGTAACCCGAGTTTGCCGTCTTAAGCGCAGTATCGGCCAGACCCTTACGGGCACCGTGGGTCGAGTTGAAATACTCGAGAACGGTCAGACCTTCCTTAAAGTTCGAGATAATCGGCGTTTCGATGATCTCGCCCGAAGGCTTGGCCATCAGACCGCGCATACCGGCA
>JANPKN010000291.1:0-7935 GCA_031426075.1 Sphingomonadaceae bacterium | reverse complement strand
CAAATATCGGCGCATGGCCTACGACATCGGGTCTACGATCATCAAAATCTTGCTGGCGCAAATACCCAGCGCTTAACGTGAGTTTTGGCGTTACGTCGAAGCCAATACCCATCTGGGTTCTAAGGCCAGTAAGTCCCTTGTCGCCCCCATTGCTTGTACTTTGCAGGGTCAGAAACATCTCTGCATCGGTTTTGAATGTCCAGCGTTCATCCGCGTCAATTGGCACTGCAACGCCGAGACGTGGTCGCACGCGAAGTCCGATCTGATCAGCGCCGTCGACTAAGCGCTGCTCAAGACGCAACCGGGTACGTAGATAGCCGTGACTTGTTGTCATTTGCTGAATTAGGCGCGTTTCATCAGACCCTTCATTATTGATACGCCTTTCGATGGCGCCGCTCAGGGTTAGATTTTCAGCCATCTTTTGGTTCAGCCAAAATCTGACGAAATAGGTGTCAACACGATCGTCATTGGCGTTGCGTAGCCGTTGCGCAGTTTCGATCTCGACACCGGTGTCCTTATCGATATCGAACGAAACCGATGGATTGAGCCACAGCTCGCCGCCATCGGAACTGGCCACTGCAGGGGCCGAAGCAAGCACAAGCATCAGGGCTAAGGGTATGATGGCTTTCATTGTTATGAACCTGTAACTAAGACAAATAATGGGACCGGGGTGGAGCTAGCAATTAACTTAGCCACCACCCCGTCCCGTCTCGCCGTCCAACTCACGGCGTTACATATCGCGGATGTTTAGAGTTTCAGCCCCACTAGAAACGATAGGCCAAACCGGCGCTAATGACCCATGGGTCTAGATCATGCTCGGTTTGCAGCGCAGTGGCATTGCCTGCCCGAAAGGTCGCTGTAGTCCCGACAAAATAGCGCTTTGCGTCGAGGGACAATCCCAGGCCCTCGTCATTTAGTTTAAGGTCTAGGCCGGCTTGAAGCGCAAAGCCAAACTCGTCCGACAGGTCTACATCCGTTGCACCAAGCGCGGCGGCATCCGCACCCACACCTTCGCTAAAGATAAAAAAGTGCGTCGGACCAACGCCCAGATATGGTTTCACACCATTACCCAACTCAAAATGGTATTTCGCGGTAACCGTTGCGGGCAGGATGATAGCGTTTTCGATAAGCCGTGCACCGGCTAATGGTCCCGCGCCCCGCACGTCGTGCGGTGTCACACAGCAAATCGTTTCGACCGAGAAGTTTGAAGAGAGGAAATATTCAGCGGCGATGGTTGGAACAAACGAGTCCGTAGCCTTTGTTTGCGCCCCGGCTGGGAGGCCGATGAGGTCAGTGTTGACGTCGGAGATGGAGCCGTCGGGGAGTACCGCTGTACCGAAAGCCTTGATCTGTATTTTACCTTCGCTGTTGCCGGCATATGCGGGAGTCGCAGCGACGAATGCAATTGCACAGCTTGCTGCAGCAACAAGAAAACGTCTGTTCATTTTACACAATCCCTTAGTTTTTGAAGATTGCCTTACCGGCAAGCGTCATTCCAGTTCGATGAAGAGCGACCGCCCAAAGATGCGGCGGTCGCGTTAACGTCAAAAAATCAGTTTGCTTTGTATGGCAGCGATGAGTGGTGAAGGAATATGCGCAGCTTGCCTTCGCCATCACGGACAAAGCCCCAAGTCTTATCAACGGTCGTCACATTGCCTTTTGCATCGGTCAACGACACGTTGCCCATTGAGGTCGCTGAGTTCCCTGTTATCACGATACCCGCGTTATCGATTTTGTATACCCGCCAGCTTTTCAACGCAAAACCGCTGTCGTTGGGGAAGGTTTTATCACCACCAACAAAATAGGCCAATGCGCCGTCCCGCTGCGTCCGGAATGTTTGCGGTGCCAATGTCAAAGTTGGTTTGAACAAAACTGGCCCCATATTGTAAGCGTACGCGCCGTCGAGCACCGTTTCAGCTAGCCGCTTTGCTGCTGCGAAACCTTCGCGATCATAGGTCGTAGAAATTGCAACGAGAGCGTCGCCCCACGCACGTTGCGCCCCCTCAACTTCGGAGACGGTAATTGGTGCATATGTTGCTACGATCGATTTCGATTGAACTGCAAATGCCTGCTCCGTTCCAGCAGCAGCGGGTGACGCAAATGCAATCAAGGGCAACATCGCCGCTAAGCAAGCATTTTTACCTGCAAATTTTTTCATCATCGTGACTCCTAAGGCTAAAGGCGGCTGCGAGATGCGCACCCGTCCATGAGCGTGTCGCCCATGTCAGCGATCTAGGGATTGAAGCCTGGGGTCGGAATTGGCCGAATGGTGCGCCGCACGGCCTAGGCTAGGTGGCCTATGCAGTTTTGTTCCGGTGGTTTAAGTAGCGATCATGCAGGTTCAATCTCCGGTTCTCGATTCTCAAATCGAAACTATCGCAGAATTACGCGAGTTATATCGTGCGGCTGAGGCTCGAGCAGCGCGGCTTCGTTTGTTGTCGTCCAGTGGGCGGGAGATGGCAAAAACGGGGATTGATGGCATTGAAGACGTGCTCACACATATAGCGGCGCAACTTGCCTATTTTCTGGGGCACACGCGTGCAGACATAAGCTTTGACCCGGACGGATCAGGAATGCCCATTCCCGCGCCCGGAGATGATGCCCATGTCGTTGGCCGCATCCACATCCATGGCCTGTCGTCATTGGAGGACATTGCGGATGATGAGGATCGAGATGCATATCGGATGCATATCGAAATGATGGGCGCAACCATCGACAGAATTAATCGGGAACGCGAACGGACGAAATTGCTCAGCGCACTTCATGAACGGGAATTACATCTTGAATATTTGGTCGGACGAATTTTCTTGGCACAAGAGGAAGAGCGTCGCCGCGTTTCACATGATTTGCATGATGGGGTTGCCCAAACCGCAACGGCTCTAGTCCGTATGCTAGAAGGGGAGAGTTCCACAACCACTGCCGACATCCCGGCTGCCAGCAGAACTCGGTTGACATCAATCGCGCGGGACATGGTCACTGAGCTACGTGCGGTAATTGCCGGATTGCGACCCACCCTTCTGGACGATTTGGGACTAGTTGCCGCCATTCGCGCAATGGCCGAGGCGCTTGCTGGCGATGGTTTTGAAGTCGTTTTGCAAATTGACAGCCCGCTTGTTCCGTTTGCGGGACATATCGAAACGGCACTGTTCCGCGTGGCGCAGGAAGCCGTGACAAATATTCGCAAGCATGCCGGAACAGGTTGCCGCGTCGAGTTGGAGCTTCGCCCGTCCCAACGAAAAAATTGGCCGTATTTGCGCGTCGAAGATTTCGGCAATGGGTGCCATCGTGCCTTTGCCAAAGGTCGGCTGGTTCGGGACGGCACGCATATTGGGATTGATGTTATGCGGGAACGTATGGCGGCGGTGGATGGTGAACTGCTCTGGGAAGCCAAGCCGAATGGCGGCGTGCGCGTTACCGCACATTTTCCAGAAACGACCTGATTTTGTCGAAGCCGCGTATAATTATCGTTGATGACCATGCTCTTGCCCGTGAGGGGCTCAAGGCCGTGCTCGCACATGCTGGTTTTGAAATCGTCGGCGACGTCGCAAGCGGCGAGGAGGCAGTAGAGCTCGTAAAGAAGAACGTGCCCGATTTGGTCTTAATGGACGTACGGCTTGGCGCTGGTATTGATGGGCTGGAGGCAACAAGGCGCATTACGGCACTCGGTCTGCCAACAAGGGTGCTGATGCTTACCCTTCACGACATGCCAGCCTATGCGCTTGAAGCGCTCTCCGCGGGGGCGGCTGGCTATGTGCTCAAGGATACAGCCATCGACGACCTTCGCGCTGCCGTTAATCAGGTGCTAGCGGGCCAAACAGCCATTCCGATCAGTTTAATGAGTGCGGTCCTTCGGGAGTCACCACATAATGTAAAAGCCAAGGTTAGCACTAGTTTGCTCACCGGACGGGAGGCGGAAGTCCTCGATTTGGTGGCACAGGGCATGACAAACAAGGAGATTGCGCGGCATCTTGCGATCAGTCCAGCAACGGTTAAAGCGCATGTCGAGAGGATTATAGCGAAGCTGGGTGTAGCCGACCGAACGCAGGCAGCAGTGCTCGCGACGAAGCAGCGGGCAATGGTGCTGCCATGACTGTCAGCAACCCTGGGCGAACCATTACCGGCTATTGGACTGATCGTCCTTTGGCATTCAAAGGGCTTGTGGTTATTGCATTGCCACTGGCTATTCTTTTTGGTGCGCTCATTTCGCTATATCTTGCGAGTAACGCCGAAACCCGAGCGGAGGACGATGTCCGCAGGGCCTTTGCGATCCAGCGCGACACGTATCAGGTTCATGCCTTGCTCGCAGAGGCGGCCGCAGGCGCTCGTGGCTATGTATTGACGGGGCAGCCGCGCTTTTTAGAACCCTATCGCAAGGCCGAGGCGGAGTTGCCCGCAACCATGAACCGTCTTGATAAAGAAATCCGTGACGCAGAGGTGCGGCGAGGATTTGAGCGCATCCGCAGGGCCACCACTCAGAAGCGCGAGGGGTTAAAGACCATAGTCGCCCTCGCTGGAACGCAATCGCGGAGCCAGCAAAACGCGGACGCTCTGGAAGCCGCATTGATATCCAATAAAATCGTGCTCGATGGCATGCGCCGCGACATTGAAAATATCCAGCGCCGCGAACGCGTGCTGCTTGATCAGCGGCAAGCGAAAGTTGACGAGGTCCGCAACCGTTTTTTGGTTTTGACCGCAATCAGCGCAGTCGTTGGGCTGCTCGGAAGTTTAGCGGCGGTATATTTGTTTTCGACAGGCATCGTCCGGCGCGTGCGCATATTGGAACATAATGCTGAGCTACTAGCTCGGGGTGAAGCGCTTACCGCGATACCGGATGACGCCGATGAAATCGGAATATTGGGCCAGCGCATGGACAAAGCGAGCGCCCTTCTGCGCGCGCGCGAACGGGCGCTTCGCGAGAGCGAAGAGCGGTTTCGGCTCGTCGTCGAAGGTGTCCGCGATTACGGCATCTTTGCCTTAAGCCCTGACGGTAATGTTGCCAGTTGGAACCTGGGCGCAGAGCGAATCAAGGGCTGGAAATTAGACGAAATTGTTGGCCAGCATTTCAGCCATTTTTACCCCGATGAGACGCGCGATTTTCTACCTGCACAAATGCTCGAACGCGCGCGTGCTGCCGGTACGGCTGAAGATGAAGGCTGGCGTATGCGGAAAGATGGCACAAGATTCTGGGCTAATGTGGTGATTACCGCCTTATATGATGATACGGATGACTTACGCGGTTTCGCTAAAGTCACCCGCGATATGACTGAGCGACGTCGATCCGAAGAAGCCCTGCGCGCTGCCCGCGAGGACGCCGATGCTGCCAATCTTGCTAAGAGCGCTTTTTTATCGCGAACTAGCCATGAGTTGCGAACACCGCTCAGTGCAATATTGGGGTTCGGGCAGTTGCTTGAGTTGGACAGCGACGCATTTTCACCGCGCCATCGCGAGTCCGTCAACCAGATCATGAAAGCCGGAAGCCACTTGCTCGCGCTGATTAATGACTTGCTTGATATCTCCAGCATTGAGGCTGGCGGTACTGAACTGATTGTAGAGCAGATCGACATGAAAGCGCTTTTGCTGGAGGTGCATGCGCTTGCTTCACCTATTGTAAGCGCATCAGGCCTCAAGTTTATCCTAAAACTTCCTTCAAACGGCGTGAAAGCATTGGCCGACCGGCGGCGAGTGACACAAGTCATTCTCAATCTTGTCGCTAACGCTGCTAAATATAATCGCACAGGCACATTGGTGGAACTGTCTTGCGAGCAAACTAATGAAGCAGTCCGCGTAGCCGTTATGGACGATGGTGAAGGTATCAAGGATGCCGACGTGTCCCGTTTGTTTACACCTTTTGATCGGCTGGGCGAGCAGACGCGAGCGAAGGTCGAAGGCACTGGGCTTGGGCTTGCATTATCAAAACGGCTTGTTGAATCGATGAACGGGAAAATCGGGTTCGAACAGCGAGATCAAGGCGCATGTTTTTGGTTCACGATCGACACCGCCATCAAAAAGGGGAGCGCATAAGCGATGCCAGCTAGGCTGATCAACAATGAGGATATACTTGCACGGCGCATCCTCGTTATCGACGATGAAGACGCAAATGTTCTTCTGCTGGCCAACGTTTTGGAACGCGAAGGTTACAGCGATGTCCATTGCCTGACCGATCCAGAACTGGCGATGGCCTCGTATATCGCATTGGCGCCAGATCTCGTGCTTCTCGACCTGATGATGCCCAAGGTAGACGGCTTCATGCTGCTTGAGGCTTTTGCTCGTCACGACCAACCCGATGAGTTCAGACCAGTGCTCGTGCTGACTGCCGACACCACGTTGCAAACCCGTCGCCGCGCCCTCGCACTTGGCGCCAAGGATTTTGTCGCAAAGCCTTTCGACGTCATCGAAGTTGCACTCAGAATTTCGAATTTGTTGGAAACACGGATATTATACGAGAGGCTGCGGCAGAAGTGATTGATCTTCAGAACAGACTACGTTCGCATCTTTGTCCGCTTCGGCGTCTTGCTATTGAAAAGCCAACTGTCTGACCGCGTGCTGACGGTGATCAAATGTTTGCGGATGACCAGTGGATGTGGACTATGCGCCATTGCCTGTTGAGGCGCCGCAACAGCATTGTTTCGACCGATCGGATATTGATGGCACGATTGCGGTAGCTGCCCTTGACCGTTTCGACGCTCATGACCCATGCTGTATCGCCATCCTCGTCGCTTGACCTGTCGACAAGGGTACGGCTTACCGCTGCGCTGAATTCTGCATCGGCTTTCAAATGGTGCCCGGCGTATTCGGCGCGGCTGCGCTCGACACCGCCAGATTCAAATATCAACGCATTTTCTGCCATAAGTGCAAGGGCAGCATCGGTGTTTCCGTGTGCCAGAGCGGCGTGAAACGCCTGAACTGTGTCAACCGCGGTTGATGTTGCTATTGGGACGGACGGCGGAGTTTTTGCGGCAGCTGGCGCGGCTTTCTGAGCACCCGGATGCGCTGAAGCCGGGATTACAACCAAGGTCGCCAAGGCCAATATTGCCCCCACACAAGCGGTCCCGCGCGCAATGTCTCTCGTCCATTTTTTCATCGACATTCCCCCTTTGAAAAATCCCTATGCGCTGCTGCGCGCAACCATCAGCCCATCGGCGATGCCAGTCCGACAAATGCCACGATAGCCAGTACCCCTGCCGCCAGCAACAGCTCGCCAGCCAGACTGGCGCGCAAAGTCGCCAGAGTTGCCGCGGTTGGATTTATGTCATGGCGGGCGCTCTGCCGCCCGATCAATGCGTTGCGCGCGGCGAAAAGGACCATCAAGACAACAAGAAAGGTTTTGGCGGCCAGCAAAAGGCCATATTCGGTGTTCAGCACTTGGACGCTGTTGCCTAGCCCGAAAATAAGATGCGAGTTGAAGAGGCCCGTTGCGGTAACCGCCGTGACCAACGCTATGCCAAGGGGCGCAAAGCGGTGCATGGCATCTAGCACGGGCTCCGGGGCAATCTCGTCAGGGTTGCGGTGCGCGGCAATGACCAGGTGCAGGAACCAGCCAATTGCGCCCATCCATAGTCCCGCCGCCAATAGATGCAGGCCGTCATTGAGGCGGTGCAAAAGGCCGGGTATGCCTTCGGTCGCCGCCGCATGCCCGCTCCACGCCAATGTCAGAAGTGCAAGGCCGTAGAACAGCGCGGCCGTCGGCAAGGCGCGTTGTGCTCTCGTCACAAGCAGCGCAGATGCAAGCGACAGCATTGCGAAGCGCGCGATGAAGGCCCAGCCCATGTCGGTCGAAAGCACCATCGCTTCGACACTGACCCAATCGAGCGTCGACAGCGACTGCCCCATCATTGCGCCAATGCTCACGAGCATCAATGTCGCCGACGCAATTGGCGCAAGAAGCGCGCAGGCAATAACAGCCAACCCGCGGCCCGCATCAGTCGCCACCGCGCT
>JANPKN010000290.1:0-7883 GCA_031426075.1 Sphingomonadaceae bacterium | reverse complement strand
GCATTTTACAGGCTGCCCCACATGGCATATTTCTGCGGCGATGAGCCTATCACGCGGCTCGACAAACCCATCTGACATATCGGTATAAAGTCCACGATAGACCGCACGGGCTTGCTCGAAATCCAGCGTCTTGCCTGACTTTGGCATGAGGTCCGTCAGTTCGATGACATAAAGCATTTTGCGGTCAAGCGGGTGCGTTGCCGCAAAGCGATTGACATGATCCCCTGCGGCTGGGTCATCAGCCGCCCCTTCGATCAGCCTGAATGGTGTAGATGGGGCAAGGCTGTGCATGGCTGTGCCGAAGGCGAGGATAACAGCATCCACACGCTCCATGGGCATGGCAAGCAAGCGTTCAAGTTCAAACAACCCGGCCTCAAGCCGAAGCAACAGGCCAAAATTCGTCTGGTGCGGCAGGATGTTATCGGTATCACCCCAGCCGGTGGGCATATCACCACGGGCGAAGAAATGCGCAAGTCCAACTGGAGCCGCTTTTCCCCTCTTCATGCGTTTTGACAGCGAAGCCGGGACAAGCGCCCATGCGCTAAACGGAGGACCGCCGATAAATTTTGACCCCGTCAGGAAAATGCTGGCACCGCGCTTCAGATAGGCGGCGATGGTGTCGGGGGATATCCGGCCCTGGCAAGCGTCGACGACGAGATCGACCGCATCTCCATAAGCGCCGAGGAGAGCGTCCACTGCTGACAGGCTCGGGGTGACAATTCCGGTTTTTGATCGATGAATAATGTGGACAAGCGGACGCCCGCCGTCTGCGATAATCCGACCTGCAGTTTCCAACAGCAAAGCGGTATATTCACTATCGCTTCGGACTGGGCCATCATCGGTTCGGGTTTTCAAGGTTTGAATAGCAATGCGGTCCGCGCCGAAGCCAGGCAGTTGCGCGCCTTTTTTGACTTCAATTCCTAAGGCTGTTCGGTTTGCGAAATACTGGCCCGCTTGCGAGAACAAGCAACCACTGCCTACTTCATCAACCTCAACGACGATATTAGTCACATGTTGTCCGCTTTGAAGAGCGAGCGCGAGGGCCAGATATTCCAGATCGGTGCCCGATGCGCCAAAGGCCACGTCGACATCACCTGCCAGGCCATATACGCGGCGAATGCGGCTGCGGGCATTGCGCAGGAACCGCGTGTACGCAGCATCCTCGCTTTCGCCTTCTGCCACCGCCAGCCGAAGTTGATGATGCACGGCATGGGCATGGGCATAAGCCGGCGCAGAAACCGAACTGGCGGTCGATGAGGAGTAGCTGATCGCGCGAATCGGTTCAGGGGCGCAGCCATAGCTGTTAAGCCCGCTTTGTTCGTCCAGCGTAATCCGGTCGTCGCCGCCGGCACTCATCAACGTTGCCGTCGGCAGGTCAAGTATCGACATTAAATAGCTCTCCTGAGGGAAAAATGTCTCGGTTATGAAATAATATACGTTATAGCGATGAGATATCTAAAATAATCAAGAGGCCAATTCGTCCATGGCAATTGAAATAATTTCTCCACCCACAAAACTGACTATACCTGCGCGTTACCGCAACAGTATCAAGCTGCTGTTCATTGCGAAGCATGCCTTAGGTAATGGTTCACGTGATCATATAGATGGCGACCATGCCGTTTATCATCGCGAAGTGCGCGATACACTTGAAAATATGGGATTAAATGTTCAGGCGGCGAACAATCCGGAAATTCTGTTCACAAAGCCGGATGTCGACTTTGTGTTTTCGTTGCTGAACCGGGGCGGTTATCTCAACAGCGAATTGCTGATACCAACATTATGTACGCGTCTTGGCATACCGTATCTTGGTGCCACGCCTATTTTACGCGGGCTGTCCGATGACAAGCATCTGATGAAGATGGCGGCGCGTGCACGGGGGGTTCCAACTGCTGAATCCGCGATCTTCAGGCGTGGCGCACCTGTTGAACCTATTACGGATTGGTCGGCAGACCGTTATGTCGTCAAACCCAATGCCTCGTCGGCAAGCTGGGGGGTGTCGGCAGAGAGTGATTGGACCGGCGTCAGGCACGCAGTTGAATCACTGCATGACGAAGGTCATGACGCGCTTGTTGAACCATTTCTGTCCGGGATTGACGTGGAGCTTCCCGTAATCGGGGCGCGCAAGGCGCAGTTCCTGCCGCTGATGCGGTTCGACCATAATACCGAAGTATTGCGTACCTATGCCGAAAAGCGCGGGTTTGAGGCAAGCGAAGCTCAGCTTGTGCCAGAAACAGACCCTGCGTTTATCCAGAAAGTCCAGGATCTGACGCGCAAATTGTTGCCTGAATTGTGGCCGTTTGATTATGGCCGGTTCGAATTCCGGCTGAACCCGGCCAAAGGGGACATCAACTTCCTTGAGGTCAATTTGCAATGCAACATCTGGTCGCAACGCGTGATTGGTAAGGCTGCAGTGCTTGCTGGTATGAGCTATCCTGAATTGCTCGAAACCATTCTTGCTGGCGCAATGGCGCGCCAAGGGGTTATCGAGCTTGATGATCAGGATTGGTGAACCCTCGGAAGGCGGAACGGCTTAAGCGGGAACCTTTGGTGCACGCGTGGCCAAAACGTCATAATGCTTGCCGCGACCAACGGTGGCGAAATTGGTAAACCCGCCGCTCTCCAATATTTTGCGGAGACTGCCGGCGTCGCTCCATTTGGCGTCGACTTCGTAAAATACCGATTGGATGCGCGACAGGAACCGCGATTTCACCAGCTCCGCCATTACCGCGGCTTCATGTCCCTCGACGTCGACCTTTATGACCAACATTTCGGGGTCACCAAGAAGGTTGTCTAACGCTTCCATATCGATAGTCTTGATTTCAAGACCATCGGCTCCGTTATTGCGCAAGGACGCAAGCCCGCTATGCGTGGCATCGAATGCAATCTTGGCCGTTCCCTCTTGGTTCGACAGGGCAGCCTGCACCGCCTGGACTTTGCCATGAAGGTTATTGGCGTTGATGTTCTGGCTCAGCCGCCCGAACGTGTCAGGCACTGGCTCAAGCGCGATGGCTTTGGTGCAATGCGGGTTTTGTCCGGCGATCAGGCTGTACAGACCTTGGTTTGCGCCAATGTCGACAAAGACGAAAGGCTGCTTGAGCGATTTCAGATAATCGGACAGGCCATGCCCGTAGACGGCAAAACGGCAGTAAATGAACGTACGGTCGCGCCAGTTAGTTTTCATCAGCACACCATAGCTTGAGCGGCTAAAACCGCTGCCTTCGCCACTTAGTTTGGCTCTCAATTTTGCATATGGAAGAAAAACAGCTTTTTTCAGCTGTTTGATCAAAAAATCGGCACTCGTCATTTTATTCCCCCCGCCTGTATTTGGCGCGTAATCATATCCCGGTCCGGGGTGCAAGGAAGGATCGGGAATAACTCCAAATCATAAGGCTCACGAGGACAAAGCTTTGCAATATCCCGTGCAGACCTGCACCGTTAAGGCCGAACCACCAGATCATCAGTGGTAGCATTGGTAACATCCCGACATTACTAGCCAAGTTTGCGCGGGCGCTGGCCCACGGTCGTCCCGCCGCGGTTAAGGACGCGGACAAGGTTGGCATGCCTGCAATCATCGCCCGGCCAACGACAACGAGTATCAATAACGATGCCCCGCCAGCAAAGCTTGCGCCGCCAAGCAATATCAGGACACCCTCGGCGAACACGCTCATTAGTGCTGCAACCAATAACGCCGTGATAGTTGCAAGCGTGGCGGAACGCCGGACTGCCTTGCCTGCGGCCTTGTCATCACCGCTGATTAACAGACGGGTTACTACCGGATAAGCAGCCTCCCCCAGCATTTGGGCGGGCTGAATCAAGATTGCGCTGGCGCGTTGTACCAGCGCGAACATGCCTGCGGCTGCTGGACCAAGCATCCAGCCGACAATTAATGGCGTTGCCTTTGGCGCAATGTCCCGCAATGTGAGGTCGAGGTTGGTTGTCGCAATAAATCGCACGATACCGGGGTTGTCCGCGCGCGTGCCTTTCAACGTGGGCCGCCCGTCGGTCGTAGTTGCCAGGTGCCGTGTGCCGATCCAGCACAGCACCCACATCGAAAGACCTTCTGCAATTGCGGCGGCAAGCCATACCCACAGAAACGCGCTCAAGCCGCCGCCCGTGGCGTAAATGGCAAGCGCCCCCGCTAGCCGGATGATCGGCATGATGATGGGATGCAGGCCGATAAGGTCAAAGCGCTCAGCCAGCTGAAGCAATCCTTGCGGAGTGGCGCGAACGGTGGCGAGAATGGCAAAGCAATACAGTTCGCCGAACTGAATGGCTTGGGGGCTCCACCCCAATGATGCTCCAACCCATGGTACTAACAGCATTGCCAAAGCTATGGCGACAGCAGCCATCCCAAGTTCGATAAGGGCAAGCAACAAAACCAGATTGCGGAACTGGAAATGCGCGCCCCGGTTTAGCGCCTCTGCGCCGTAACGCACCATGCCGTGGAAACCTGAAAATGCAATTGTTGTCCCCATCAGGGTAGCAAAGCCATGCACCAGATTGAGCACGCCATATTGTTCGACTCCCAAAATGCGTGCAGCGATTGCAATTGAACCCAAGCTGATGACGCCAGCTGCGGCCTTGCCCGAAAGCAGCCGACCCATATTTCCGGAAATACGCCGCAAAGGAGAATGTGCCGGTGCAGGCCGCGGGTTTCCGCCGTCAGCCAACTGCGTGATCCAGATAATCGATGATGGCGGTTGCAGCGCGTACGGATGCAAGTTCCCCGGTTACTGAAAAGCTATCTGCCAATACAGCGCGTTGCGCAGGGGTGTACGAGGTGTGCGTAGCAATGGCGTCATCCACAGCGGCAATGATGTCGCGGGCATCTGTTTTGACAGGACCAGTCGTCCAATGGCGGTAATTCGGATCACCTTGCCATCCCGTACGATGTGCATCCAAAAAAAGACAGGGCCGGGGGCGGTGCAAAAATTCATACACCTGGCTGCTAACATCGCCCAGATATACATCCGCAGCATTGGTATATGTCATGTCGGTGCAGGCCGGGCTGCCCAGATCCATCAGCATATGTGGCGCATCAAAATAGCGCCTGGCTGGCTTTTTTGCATACGCAATGGACAGCTTGTCGATGGTGACCGTCCATGGCCGTGCAAATAGCATGACATGCGGCGCAAAAATCAAGTTGTAGCGGTCGCTTTGATAGAATTGCTCCAGAATATCTGACCCAAAGTCATACCAACTCGAAAGATGTGGAGAAGGGTGCGGGTTATACAATATGGTCGGACGGACAGAATTGGGAAACAGCGGCTTTTGATCCGGGGCCGCAATGTCGAATTTGGCATATCCCGTAATGCGGATTTTCTCAGGCGGAACAGCGGCGTCTTGCACAAGGCGATCGCGGATCTTCTCCCCCGATACCAGAATGAGGTCGAAGTGCGCGCTTTCGGTGTTAAAGCCGATGGCGCGGTCACCCGCCCCATGTCGCGTGTGAATGAATTTCACATCATTCAACTTATATCGCGTTTTCAGGATCAGGCTGGATTTTTCCGTGACGACCAGTGCATCAAATTGCCGGAAAAAATCAAGATTATCCCGGTATATGACAATTTTACGCGCTGGCACGAAGCCATCCAATGCGCGGACAAGCATTTGTGACAGCGCAGAATTTGTCTGCAACCGGACAATGTTTACGCCATCGAGCGCTGCGCCGCTTAACCTGCGAATTTCCTCCTCCAGCGCGACACTGGTCACAGCCAAGGTAACATCAGCGCAACCGGTTTTGATCATATGCAGTGCAATCGGCAGACTATGCGCGATCTGGTGCGTTTGATCATGGTTGAACAGGAAGCAAATTTTTTGCACGCTGGTCACTGCTCAGTTTCATTGGAGAAGTCGCGGACTTGCCAGTTTTTTTGTGCTGCCATCCGGCGCAGTTTTTCGGAAGGATTGACGATATAAGCTGTATCCGCCCAATCCATCAAAGAAGCATCGCTCGCATGGTCGGAATATACTGAAATATGACAATCACCGCGCTTTAAACCCAACGCGGCAAACCATGTGCTGACCATTTTCAGTTTTTCCGGACCGTAACAATTTTCGCCGTCGATCATGTGGCTAATCTGGCCAGCGGGATGCATGACATGCTGCGTTGCAATGACAGCATCGAACCCCATTTGCGCACCAATTTGCGCTGCATAGAATGCCGGTGCTGCCGTTGCTATGACCAGCTTATGTCCCGCGTCGCGGTCTTTTGCGATCGACGTGGCCGCGCCAGGTTGAATATTTGTCAAAACCGCATCCGACACAAAATTTGCTGCCGTTTTAAAGACGATATCAACGTTTAAGTCACGCCCCATGAAAATGAGAATACCAAACTGTTTCAATGACTTGCGACCATATAAGCCAATGCGATATCCGATCAGCGCCAATATCCATAGGGGCAGCACTGCTAACCGGATCGGGGCTGTTTGCCGCGCATAATATAACAGGAAATGTGTGAATGTCGGGCGGCGGGTAATTGTTTTATCAAGATCATATATTGCAATATTCATTTTTGACCGCCAAGCCCCGCTTCAAGGTACCTCCAGAGGGGCTGGGGTAACTTCTTGATTTTGACGCGTTTAGGAGAAGCTGATTGCAAGCGCAATGGACCTGCATTGTCCTCGCTGGACAACGACCGGGTACGGACATTTTCGCACGGCACTTCGGGCTCGAACGCAAGTCTCTGGTACCATTATGCGGGGAACCGATGATCACCCATGTGGTGCGCACACTGCACAAATCGCCGCATATCGGCAGGATCATCATCTTATCGCAAGACACGGAATCCCTGCGTTCGGCGGTCGACGCAGCGGGGGGAGCCAGTCTGGTTGAAAGCCAGAGCAGCATTTCGCTCAGCATCAAAAAACAAGTCGGTGAAACAGGTTTTGCTTCGCCCGTATTGGTGACCACGGCTGATCATCCATTGCTAACCACTGAAATGATCGACGAATTTCTGCGCGCTGCGGATGGCGATGTTGCGATAGCCATGGTTGAACGAAAAGTGATGTTGGGGCAGTTTCCAGAAGCAAAACGTACCTGGCTCCGTTTTTCGGATGGCGCTTGGTCAGGCGCCAATCTTTTTGCGCTGATGAGCCTGAAGTCCGTGTTTGCGCTCGACCTATGGGCGGATGCTGAGCAGGATCGCAAGAAAACGTGGCGTCTGTTCATGCATTTTGGAGTCCGGCTGGCATCGCGCGCACTCACTCGAACGATCGGCTTGCGAAAGGCGCTCGACGTAGCGGGAAAGCGCCTTGGACTTGATGCAAGACTTGTATCGATGTCCGACCCTGCTGCGGCCATTGATGTCGATAAGGTCAGTGATCACATATTAGCCGAAAAGATCATGATAGGACGCGAAGCGTCGGCCCGGCCTGTTTTGGCGGCTTGACTAGCGCCCCATTTTCTTTTGCCGGCGCCGTTGCACAGAAGAACCAATACCCATTGCCTCGCGATATTTGGCTACCGTGCGGCGTGCGATATCAAAGCCTTTTGCAGTCAGGAGCTCGACCAAAGTATCGTCGGAAAGGATTTTATCTCCCTCGGCCTCAATCAACGACTTGATATAGCTTTTGATGGCCTCTGCAGACGCACCTTCACCATCGGCTGACTGGACCCCGGACGAAAAGAAATATTTTAGGTCAAACAGCCCTCGTCCGCAGTGCAGATATTTGTTGCTGGTGACACGGCTTACGGTGGATTCATGCATCTCAATGGCATCTGCTACCTGACGCAACGTTAAAGGCCGCAGATGGGCAACCCCGCGGCGAAAGAAACCTTCCTGCTGCTTCACGATTTCGGTAGCGACCTTGACGATAGTGCGTTGCCGCTGGTCCATGGCCTTGATGAGCCAGTTGGCGTCCGCCATGCAATCATTCAGCCAT
>JANPKN010000289.1:0-16835 GCA_031426075.1 Sphingomonadaceae bacterium | reverse complement strand
GAAATAAAGCGCACCCTTAAAGCTTGAGCGCAAAAAACGGGCGGAAAGCGAACGCTTGGTTTTTGTCATGTACAAAAACTAGCGCAGTGCTTTCCGCCCGTCATCTATTATTACAACGCGTTAAATGGCTAGCAACAGCCGTTTCTCACCAGCAATGCGAAGCATCGCCTTCTGCAGCTTTTCAAACGCCCGCACTTCAATCTGACGAACCCGCTCGCGGCTGACGCTGTAAGTCTGGCTTAACTCTTCAAGCGTTTGCGGTTCTTCGATCAGACGGCGTTGCGTCAATATGTGCTTCTCGCGCTCATTCAAACTATCCATCGCTTCGGACAGCAAGGCATGGCGCATATCGCCCTCTTGCGCATCGGCAACGCGCTCGTCTTGCAGCGGCGTGTCGTCGACCAACCAATCCTGCCACTGGCCATCGCCATCTTCGCGCATGGGGACGTTCAGCGATGTATCACCGCCCATCGCCATGCGGCGGTTCATGTTGTTCACTTCTTCTTCGGACACGCCAAGGTCAGTTGCGATTTTGCGCAATGCTTCCTGGTTCAGGTCACCATCTTCGAAGGCCTGAAGATTGTTCTTCATGCGACGCAGGTTGAAGAAGAGCTTCTTTTGTGCGGCAGTGGTGCCGATTTTCACCAGGCTCCAGCTGCGCAAGATGAATTCTTGCATCGACGCGCGAATCCACCACATCGCGTAAGTCGCGAGGCGGAAACCGCGGTCTGGGTCAAATTTCTTCACGCCTTGCATGAGCCCGATATTGCCTTCGGAAATCAGCTCGGACACCGGAAGGCCGTAGCCGCGGTAGCCCATGGCGATCTTTGATACGAGACGAAGATGGGACGTGACCAACTGCTCCGCAGCCTTCGTGTCTCCATGTTCCTGAAAGCGTTTGGCGAGCATATATTCCTGCTCGGGCTTCAGTACCGGAAACTTCCGGATTTCGCTTAGGTAACGATTAAGGCTCGCGTCCCCCCCGAGGGCAGGTATCGTAGCCGGAACATTCTTTTTAGCAGACATGTTTTCCTCTTTCATTATGCTCTCCACCAGGCCTCATCAAGCACCCGATGGCAAAGCGTTCCCTTCGAACCTTCTATAGCTGAAGCTGACTTAACAGAAGCTGCATGTCTTCTGGTATACCGCATTCAAACCGTAAAGTTCCGCCAGTGATGGGATGAATAAACCCCAAAGAGGCCGCATGCAATGCCTGCCGGTCGAATTTGGCTTGATTTGGACCGATTCTGTAATGGTTTTGTCGATTAGAATAGACGCTATCGCCAATGAGTGGGTGGCCGATATGGGCCATATGGACGCGGACTTGATGCGTACGGCCCGTCTCCAGCGTGCATTCGACCATGGCCGTTTTGGCAAAGGCCTGTGCCATGCGGTAATGGGTGACGGCGTGGCGGCCCTTTGTTTCGGGCAGTACAGCCATTTTCTTGCGATTCGTGGTCGACCGGCCAATTTGCGTGCGGACCGTGCCCGCGGGAGGGGCAGGGATGCCACTTACAATGGCGATATATTTGCGTTCGATGTCATGTGCAGCGAACAGCTTTGCGAGGCCTTCATGCGCAGCATCGCTTTTGGCGACCACCAATAGTCCTGAGGTGTCCTTGTCAATGCGGTGCACGATGCCAGGGCGTTGCACACCACCAATGCCGGATAGCTTGCCGTGGCAGTGGTGTAAAAGAGCGTTGACGAGGGTTCCATCGCTGTGTCCTGCGGCGGGGTGCACGACCAGCCCAGCGGGCTTGTTGACTATGATCAGGTGCTCGTCCTCGAACACGACATCAAGCGCGATATTCTGCGCAATCGCTTTGTCCGGCACGGGGGCGGGGACGCTCAACTCAAATCTCTGCCCTGACATCTTCTTGCTACCAGCGTCAGCGAAGCCTTGGCCGTTAATGCGCAGCGCAGCGTCTGCAATGAGCGCCTGAATGCGTGCGCGCGAAAATTGCGGCAGTGCAGCGGCAAGCGCGCTATCAAGCCGCCCTTCGCCCAAAACGCCTGTAAATGTGGTATTTTCCCCAGCCATCGCATAGACATGGGTGATGGCATTGCATTTATCAAGCAACGACTGGCGGCAACTTCTGGACTGGGCTGAATCTGCGGCGAACCATGAATGTTGTGGTATATTGCGTGGGGAGGGTGATCGCGTTGCTTCGGTGGAATTGGCGAAGAACGTAGCTGCCGATACCACACGGCATTTCGAAATCGATCCTGCTACATTGATCTCAGCAGGTAAGGACGCGAGAACCGGCGGTATTCCTGTGTTGGGATATTTCCATTCGCACCCCAATGGTGCCGCCACACCATCGCCCACGGACATTGCGCAGGCTGCGCCCGATGACCTCGTCTGGTTGATTGTAGCCGGACATAGCATCACGGCATGGCGGCCCATAGTCACCGACGCTCAAGTCAGCGGATTTACCCCCGTGACGTTGGTCGTGGAGGGTTGAAACCCCTGCCAAGTCAGTCCATGAGCGGCGGCGAAACGCCAAATACCTTCAGGAACTATTTTTAATGTCCGAGACCGAAATCGATTTTGCCAGCCTGCTTTGCTCGCGCCTTTGCCATGACCTGTTGAGCCCTGTTGGCGCGATGAATAATGGACTTGAGCTTCTTGCAGATGAACATGATCCTGAAATGCGGCAGCGGTGTATGGATTTGTTGGCGGAAAGTGCAAAGGCAGCGGCCGATAAACTTAAGTTTTTCCGTTTGGCCTTCGGCGCAGCTGGCGGGTTCGGCTCTGATGTTGATCCCAGGGAAGCAAGGTTAGTGATTGAGCCATTAGTTACATCAAGTGGGCGTACAGTTCTCGAATGGGCGGTTCCTGCGCAAATGATGCCAAAAAGGGCGGTGAAAATTTTATTGAACCTCGTGCTGTTAGCCAATGACGCATTGGTGCGCGGGGGCACGTTGTTCGTGGGGGCTGAGGCACGCTCAGGCGAGCAAGAAATCGTCATTCGTGCCAGTGGACCTAAAATCGTGATGGATTCGGCCATTCGCGACGCGCTGACTGGCCAGATTGATCCATCAGCCGTGGACTCGCGCACGGCGGCTGCTTGGATGGCACATACGCTGGCACTGAAAGGTGGCGGCATGGTCCAATTGGCGGAGCCGGATGCAGAGCATCTTGTGATCGGCGCGCTTATCCGCACATAGATAAAAGGCGTATCTCAACGTCTTTTTAACCATATGTCGCCAACAGTCGGCCTACCTTTTCAGGGCGGGAACGATGGACGACTTGCTGGACGACTTTATCGCGGAAACCCGCGAAACGCTTGAATCGCTGACAAACCAGCTCGTCGAATGGGAGAGGCGTCCCGAAGACCGCGCTTTGCTCGATAGCGTTTTCCGCTTTGTCCATACGGTGAAGGGAAGTTGTGGGTTTCTGGAACTTCCAAGACTGTTGCGGCTCAGCCATGCAGCCGAAGATGTCCTGAGCGCAGCGCGTCTCGGCGATGTTGCGGTGTCAGCGGAACTGGTCACAGCGGTTTTGGCTGTCATCGACCGGATTGCAGAATTGACTGAGGCCTTGGAAACGGGGGTTGCCATTTATGATAATGACAGCGACCTAATTGCTGCTGTTATGATGCATTTGCAGCGGGAAGGCGCCGTTGCTGGGAATGGCGAAGATAAATATATGCCAGCCGAAATCGTTGGCGAATTACAAGGAAGCGAATCAACGCTACCTGGCAAATCGCGCAGCGTTCGGGTATCGCTGTCACTGCTTGATAAATTGATGAGCGGCGTATCCGACATGGTGCTGGCACGCAACGAAGTGTCCCGCCAACTGCGTAAAGCAGGAAGCAGCGGCGACTTGGACCTTTCCTTTGCACGGTTATCGGCTTCCGTCGCGGAATTGCGCGACGCAGTTGGCATGATGCGCATGCAGCACATTGATAAGCTGTTCTCGTCGCTGCCAAGGCTGGTCCGCGACCTGTCGATTGAGTTGGAGAAAGAAATTGATCTGCGCATCGAAGGCGGCGAGGTAGAAGTCGACCGTGAGATGGTCGAAGCATTGCGTGACCCACTAACACATATCCTCCGGAATGCCGCAGATCACGGCATTGAAAGCGCGGAGGAGCGGCGCGCCGCCGGCAAAAGCCGAATTGGTCATATAAATATTTCTGCCCGTCAGTCGGGCAACCAGATATTGATTGAAGTGGTGGATGATGGCCGCGGGATAAATATCGAAAAGCTAGGCATGCGGGCCGTGGCAGCAAAGGTTGTCACAAAGACCGAATGGCAGCAAATGTCACTGCGTGCGCAACTCAACACTATTTTTGCCCCCGGCTTATCTACCGCAGACAAGGTCACATCCATTTCCGGCCGAGGGGTTGGCATGGACGTCGTTCGTAGTAACCTTCAGACGATTGGCGGGACAATTGAACTTGAAAATCAAGAGAGCATCGGTCTCAAGCTGACCTTGCGATTGCCGCTGACACTGTCGATCATCGCAGGCTTATCGGTGCGGGCCGGTAATCAGATATTCGGCGTCGCGCGTAGTTCTGTGGTCGAGATGGTTTCGGCGTCCAATGTAAACGTCAAGTTTGAAGAATTGGGCGGCGAGAAAATTGCGTGCATTCGTGGCAAGAGATATCCTTACAAGAAGCTTGAAGATATTTTGGGAATCGAAGCAGGCGCCCAGTCGATTGGCGAAAGCCGGACGCTGATCGTCATGCGGCCAGCTGTCGGCGCAACCTTCGTTTTGGAGGTGGCCGCCGTCATTGATAATGAGGAGCTTGTTGTAAAACCTGGCGCACCCTTGGTTATGGCTAATGGCCTGTTTGCTGGCACATCGCTGCCTGACAATGGCCGCCCGATGCTGCTTTTGGACGCGAGCGGGATGGCTGCTGCGATGGGGCTATCCGCCGTTCCACAGGACGAGAACGGACAGTCTGCTACTGAGGCTGATCTGGTATCCAAGGGACCTTCAGCATTGCTCTTTGTTGCAACAGATGGCCGAAAGCAAGCTATCCGGCTGTCGGCGATTGACCGGATGGAAGATATGAATGCCGAACAAATACAGTTTGTTGGTGGCCGGATGCGCGTGTCAGTGGATGGCAAATTATACGATCTTTGGGAGTATGACGATAGACCCGACGACGCGGTCGTGAACGTGCTTAAATTAACCGATGGCGATAGCAGCTGTTATCTCGCGGTGGACGAAGTGCTCGATATTTTCAGTATAACTGGCGATATCGTCCCAAGTGCTCAGCCCGAATTGCATGAAGGCGTGATCACGGTTTTTGGCGAAGCGGTTGAATTGCGTAACATGTTCGCCTTTTTTGAAACATCGGATCGCAGGCGCCGGAAACGAGGCGTCGCCCCGTTATGCTTCATCGACTGTGCGGATGACTCACAATGGGAACGTACAATATTGGCGCCTCTGCTGACGGCGTCCGGCTACGCGGTCAGCTTTGATCGCAATGATGAAGCCCATGCAGCCATAGTGCTTCATCGTGACCTTGCGATAGTCGACGCAGCACCCATTGACCCTCGAATGCTGCACCTGCGTGATTCCCGCCATGCTACGGTCGATAATGTTGCGAGTATTTACAGGTATGACCGGGTTGGCCTGATTTCGGCTATTGAAGAAAAATTGGCGGTAGGCACATGACCAAAACGCTCTATCTCATCGCTGATCTAGCTGGATCGCGCGTTGCCATTGAAAGTGGACTTGTTGAATCTGTCGTTCATGTGCCCGATATCGTTCCGGCCCCAATGAGCGATCCGTCAATTGCAGGCATTTTCGCGCTTCGAAGTCGCGTGCTCACGCTGATCGATACGCAGTTTTTGGTCACCGGCGTTCAACAACGCGTGCAAAAGGGTGCTTTGGCTGTGGTTACCGAAATTGCCGGTCATCAATACGGGCTGTTGGTAGACAGGGTCCATGACGTCGTCGCTATCGACTTAAAGCATGTCGAACGGTCGATTAGCGCGCCAGAAGCTTGGGCTCGATATGTCGCGGACATCGCCAGTCACGATGGTGCGCTGGTTATGATTTTGAACACGATAGCTTTGGTTTCCGGACAACGTGCCTTGGCCTAATAATTCAAATGGTTCTTTCCAGCATTAACGTGTCGATAAGAACAGGGCGATACTGTCTCCACTTCGGATATAATAATTGGTGAGATCGCATGAAATCCTGTTTGATCGTCGACGATAGCAAGGTCATCCGCAAGGTGGCACGCCACATTCTGGAAACCATGAAGTTCAGCGTCTCTGAAGCTGCCGACGGTCAAGAAGCCCTTGAACATGTTAGCCACGAAAAACCCGACGTCATCCTGCTCGACTGGAACATGCCAGTGATGAGCGGCATGGATTTCCTGCGTGCCTATCGCTCCACGATTGATTCACCATCTGCCAAGGTCATATTCTGTACCACCGAAAATGGCATTGCCCATATTCAGGCGGCGATTGAGGCAGGCGCGGACGAATATGTGATGAAGCCTTTTGACCGCGAAACGCTTGAGTCGAAATTGCAAATTGTCGGCTGCATTTAAGCAAATGATATCCGGGTTGCAGACACTTGACGGCCCAAGGCCAAAAGCGATCACGGCACCGATCCGAGTCATGCTGGTCGATGACAGCGCTGTTGCGCGGTCTATCTTTGCGCGTGTCTTAGGCGACCATCCCGGTATTGAAATTGTCTGTGAAGCTTCGGATGCCGAAAGTGCGGTTGCCAATCTGGACGAAATCGACGTCGATATCATTTTGCTGGACATCGAAATGCCCGTTCGCTCTGGCCTCGACGCGCTTCCCGACATTCTTGCGAAAGCCAACGGTGCCCGCGTTTTGGTCGTTTCTGCATTTGCCGAAGAAAACGGACCTGCTGCGGTACAGGCACTCTCACTCGGCGCATGCGATACCTTGGCAAAACCCGGTCGTGCGGGGTTTTCGGGGCGCTTTTCCGAAATATTGATCGATAAGGTCATGCGCCTCGGGCGCTCAGTGCCAGAGCCGAATGAAGGCTTCTTTTCTGTCAGGCCGAATTTTGATTATCGTTCGATGTCTCCTCCGCGTTGCATTGCTATCGGGTCGTCGACTGGTGGTATCCCCGCAATCCATCACATTTTGCTTAATCTGGATCCAGCGCTTGATTGCCCCATTTTTATAACGCAACATTTACCAGCAGCATTCATGTCATTTTTTGCCCGCCAGCTTGGCGGCCTTACGAACCGGACGGTGAAGGTTGCCGAAGTGGGTGACCGGGTGCAACCCAATCATGTCTACGTCGCACCTGGTCACGCCCATCTGGTGTGCAGGGTCGAACGTGACGACATCATCATTGATCATCAAGCAAGCTACACGGGTAGCCGTTATTGCCCATCAGTCGATGCAATGCTTGAATCTGTCGCACGCACATACGGGCGTGACGGACTTGCAATTGTTTTCAGCGGGATGGGCAATGATGGGCTAGCAGGAGCGCGCGCCTTTAAAGCACATCATGCGCCGGTTTTAGTGCAGGATATGCAAAGTTCCGTGGTTTGGGGTATGCCCGGTGCGATCGCAAAAGAAGGATTGGCCACGGCGATATTATCCCCCGAGCAAATCGGGACAATCCTCGCGCGAATGGCGACCGCGTCATGACGGCCAGCGACACGAAAGTTTACAGCGCGCTGTCCAACTTATTGGAAAAGCATACCGGGCAAACTGTGTTGGCCAACCGCCATTGGCGCATCGACATGGCGCTTAAGCCGTTAATGCGCACAAATTCTATACCCGATCTTCAGACGCTGGCTGCGCTTATTGAAATTGAGGCTGACCCGAAATTAACGCGCGCCTGTGTGGAGGCAATGTTGAATAACGAATCGAGCTTTTTCCGCGACCAACCCAATTTCGCCCTACTGACTGGACCTGTGCTGGATAATATTCGCGAGCACCGGATGGCGACCAAGAAGCTCCGGATTTGGTCAGCTGCTTGTTCTACAGGGCAAGAGCCATATTCACTTGCTATCTCGATATTGGAAAATGCCGAAAAGTGGCGCGGATGGACAATCCAGATTTTGGCGACGGACGTGTCGAGTTCTGCATTGGCACAAGCTCGGGAAGGGCGGTATTCGCAGTTTGAAATTCAGCGCGGTTTGCCGGTGGTGCAGATGCTTCGCTATTTTGAACAGCAGGGCGAAGAGTGGGTAGCAAAAGACGCTTTGCGCAAAATGGTGACGTTCACCGAACATAATATGTTGACCCCATCCCGCCATTTCGGCCGCTTTGACCTCATTTGCTGCCGCAACGTCCTGATGTATCTCGGCGATGATAAACGCTCCCAGATATTGGATAGTATCGCGCAGTCGTTGGAGGATGATGGCTTGTTGATGTTGGGGGCTGCAGAAACAGTTATCGGCCAAACGCAGAAATTTCAGGCCAGCAAGGAATTTCGCGGATTTTACGAAACGGCGGGAGAGATGGACCATGTCGCAAAGACGGCGCGATACCACACCGCCTGATATTGCGCGATACTCCTGACTTACCTATGGTCGAACGATGACCATGATATGGAACCCATCACCCAATTTCGGCGAACGCAGCCTGCCGATAAGCATGCTTGTCTTGCACTACACAGGTATGCAGTCCGGCGCAGCGGCGATTGACTGGCTCGCAAACCCCGCATCCAAGGTATCGGCGCATTATGTCGTCGATGAAGATGGCCAGTTGGTGTACATGGTGCGCGAGGAACAGCGTGCCCAGCATGCCGGGCTGTCATATTGGCGCGGCGTTACTGATTGCAACAGCGCCAGCATTGGCATTGAAATTGTCAATCCAGGTCATGAATTTGGTTATCGCCCATTTCCCGAGGCGCAAATGGATACTGTCACACGGCTCGTTGCGGA
This sequence comes from Sphingomonadaceae bacterium, assembly GCA_031426075.1. Lineage (GTDB taxonomy): Bacteria > Pseudomonadota > Alphaproteobacteria > Sphingomonadales > Sphingomonadaceae > Sphingorhabdus_B. Next base: position 7,986 of record JANPKN010000289.1, on the reverse strand, counting down.
ATTAGTGCGCACTTACAGCATTGAGCCGCGCAATGTGGTGGGCCACAGCGACGTTGCGCCAGCGCGTAAAGAAGATCCGGGTGAGTTGTTCGACTGGGAACGGCTAGCAAAGCTTGGGTTAGCGATACCGCGGCCAACCGCGAACCTAGTTGATCCAAGTTGGCCCGATGCTGCGTTTCTGCTTGCACTTGAACGCTATGGCTATGGCATCACCGATGGCCGCGCGGCCACAGTCGCTTTCCAGCGGCGGTTTCGCCCGGACAATATCGATGGCGTGATTGACGGTGAGTCCCGCGCGATATTGCTCAGCTTACTCTTGGCGGTTGAGGGTGGGTCTGCTATCTGACCGGCGCCAGAGGGTTGGGCGACCGCCGCTTAGTGGGTAACTGCTAAGGGGAGGAAAGTCCGGGCTCCAGCGAGGAACGGTGCCGGATAACGTCCGGCGGAAGCAATTTTAGGGAAAGTGCCACAGAAAACAGTCCACCGCATTTCGATGCGGCCAGGTCGAAACGGTGCGGTAAGAGCGCACCGCATTTCTGGTAACAGAAATGGCAAGGCAAACCCCACCGGGAGCAAAACCGAATAGGGGCGGCATATGGCATCCTCCTGCCAGTCGCCCGGGTTGGTTGCATGAGTGGCGCAGCAATGCGTCGCCTAGATGAATGGTCGCACAACGCCGCAAGGCGTGGACAGAACCCGGCTTACAGACCCTCTGGCTTTTTACCCCATGCAAAATATGCGCCACACAATAATGCGATAACGTTGGCCTCAATGATGATGTATGTTTCGACGTCCGAGTTATTTCCGTCGATCGCGACGCTAATTAAACGGCCCATCAGCGACGCACTAAACAGCACGATAGCCGGAACGAGGGCGTTTCGGTCCTTACGGAGAGCCGCAAATATCGTGAAGCAACTGACAGCCAAAAAAAATCCGCCGACATCTGCGCGTACATTGGCGCGGCCGAGATCGCTGACTGCCTGCATGCCACGCTCAGCAAATACCAAGTCAAAACTGTACCAATAATAGACGACAGACCACATTGAAAACAGGCCGATAAATCCAACATACACTCTGGAAAATATTATACCCATACAACCTCCTATTGACCCCCATGTCGCCATTTACATACAGTCGTTAATATGTTCCTTTCGTCGTTAGGGCTTATTTTTCAAGGGAGTAGTCATCGTCGATTGTAGATTGCGCCAAGAACATGTTCGTCGAACCCGATATTGAATGGAATGTCATTGCGACCGAACCAGCTACCTTTGGTGGGATGTTAACAGGCTATGCGATGCCATTGGTGGCAATTCCCGTGGCTTCTGCAGTTTCATTTAATGGGTTGCTGGGCATTCCAGCCGCGGACACACTGGCCTTAGTGGTGGCAGCATGTCGATCTCCTGCCAGTCGCCCGGGTTGGTTGCATGAGTGGCGCAGCAATGCGTCGCCTAGATGAATGGTCGCACAACGCCGCAAGGCGTGGACAGAACCCGGCTTACAGACCCTCTGGCTTTGTACCCCAAGCGCGATAAGCGTACAGCAGGATCACGATGACAACGGCTTCAATTATCATTGGCCGCCCTACAGGATCGCTGTAGCCGTCGATCGCAACGCTGATGAAGCGGCCGAGCAAAGTCGCAACCAAAAGCAAAGCGGCGGCAAGAAGCGCGCTCTTATTTTGCCGAACTGCGGCGAAAAGCGTGAGACAGGAAATGCCCAAAAACAGCCCGCCCACATCAGCGCGTAAGTTGGCGCGGCCTATGTCGCCTACGGCTTGCATGCCCCGCTCTGTAGCGACGACGTCGAGGCTAAACCAATGCTGCCCAACGCCAAGCAATGCAAATATGCCGATTACGGCGACTATCGCCCTAGAAATTATTGTCATGCTTCCCCCCAATTGACGCGAACGTCATCATTTACATATTGGCTTCAATATGTTCTGTTTCAGGCGAAGCAAATTCTGGAGGGGTAAGTCAATGTCGATTGTCGAACGCGCAAAGAATATCCTGATGAAACCGGCGAGTGAATGGAACATCATCGCGGCAGAGCCAGCCAGTATCGGTGGGCTGTTTACCGGCTATGCAATGCCATTGGCGGCTATCCCGGTAATCTCTGCAATTTTATTTACCGGGTTGCTCGGTATTTCTGCCGCCGACATGACAGGTCTTGGTGGCGGCAGCATGTCGATGGGGATTACGGCGATAACGGGCATGGCCGTGGTCAGTTTTGTCTTGTCGCTCATCACGCTGTATTTGATGGCAACCATTGTCAAGCTCGTATCGCCAAGCTTTAACGGCACATCAGACAAATTGCAGGCTATGAAATTGATGACTTACGCAAGCACGCCTACATGGGTCGTGGCGTTGGTGAGTTGGATACCATTTCTTGGCGCACTAGTGACCATCGCCGCCATCGCTTATGTCGTTTACCTCATTTATCTCGGCCTGCATCCTGTGCTTGGTGTGCCGCAGGAAAAGGTCGCAGGTTTTACGGTTGTCATTGTCCTTATTTATGTCGTTCTTGCAATCATCATGTCCGGCATCATCGTAGGGCTGGTATATTCGATGTTCGTCGGCAACCCGATGATGGGCGGTGCTCTATCAGGGGCATAAATTCCGTATACGCCCCCTAGCAAAATGCGCATGCCGTCGCTAAGTCGGCGGCATGGTGCGAACTACGCGACGAAATGACTGGGGTTTTCCCCGATGGCGCGGCTACGGAAGTAGCAGCGAGGCTCAGCAGGTGCGCCTGTGCGACCGCTATGGCTGTAACAAGGCGGGCGATTGCCCTGCACCGAAATCCCCCAACAATCCCGAACGCTGGATGTTCTGCGAGGAACATGCCGGCGAGTATAACCGCGGATATGATTATTTTGAGGGGCTGACCAAGGAAGAAGCCGACGAGCGCGAAGCGAATGAACGTCGGGATTCATCCGGTTACAAGGAATCGGCGCATTATGGTTGGGCAGGGTCGGGGGATGGCAGCCGAAGCCGCGACGAAATGCATGCGCTCGACATTTTAGGCCTTGAAAGCGATTCCACCTTTGAAGAAGCGAAAAAAGCCTGGCGCAAAATCGCCAAGGAAACGCATCCTGACGTAAACCCCGGCAATGCCAACGCCGCCAAAGCGTTTCAGGCAGGGCAGGCGGCCTATGACGTCTTGCGCGTCGCAGAAGAGCGACGCGAGTGGAAAGGATAGCTGCGGCTTAGCTTGCGTAGCGGGCGGCGGTTTCGCGGATGAGGGCGATCATATTCGGAATACCCTGCGTTCGGTTTGAACTCAGTTGGTTCTTTAAATCAAACGGGGCAAGCGACGCTTCGATATCCGTGCCGAGGATTTCGGCGGCATTTTTGTCATCAACCGTCTTTAGAACAAGCGCGATAATACCTTTGGTAATCGCGGCATTGCTGTCCGCCATGAACGACAACTTGCCTTCGTCGGTCACAGGATAGACCCAGACGCTTGCAGAGCATCCCCTCACCAAGGTCGCGTCGGTTTTCAGCGCGTCGGGCATTGGTGCCAGTTCGCGGCCAAGGTCAATCAACAGACGATAACGGTCATCTGCCTCTAGGAATTCATACTCTTCTTGAATGTCGGTAAGTGTGGTCATGCGCCATCGCATATGGCCGCAGGGTTTAGATATCAATCCCTGCTGCAATGGCCTCAAGCCTTTTGACGCGTTCTTTCAAATCGGCAACTTCGATACGTGACGTAGCAGATGGCACAGGTGCGTCGCTTCCACGGCGTACGACGTCCAGTTCTGCATGTTTCAACGCAATCCAGTCACGCCAGCCGCGCAATCCGAGCGAGGAGACAATCCCGACCGATAGCACCGCGAAAGCGCCGATAATGATGTAGAAATTGGGATCCTGTTCCATGGTTCCTTCCTTTCGTTCTGCGTGCCGTTACCGGCTGCGCAGCTCCTCAATCTGGCGGTTAAGATCGTTTGCGCTGCTGTTGTCAGTCGCAATGCGCTCAAGAACCTGAATGCGTTCCTTCAGCGTACGGATTTCGTCCTGCATGGCCTGCGTATCTTGGTTGCCGAGCAATCGCTGCGTCTTGTTCCCCAAGATATCCTCGCTCTCAATGATGCCATGTCGCGCCTTGTGCCGACTGCTCAAAACTTTGCCTATGGTCACAATCAACACAATCGCGACGACCATTTCAAATGGGCCCATAATTTCCTCCTTAGATAAGATCGGCTTGTGGCTGAACTTGCCGCGGTGGCAAGCTGCGAAGCTCTTCAATTTCTTTTGCCAAGCTATAGCCCTGGTCGGTGATGATCCGTTCGAGAACGGCCACCCTTTCTTCAAGACGTCCTTTATCGGCAGCATATTGCGCTGCTTTTTCCGCGATGTTCGCTGCGTTTAGCTCAAGTTGGCGCTCTTTCAGCTTAATCCATGGCCGAACAATCGCACCTGCAAATATTGCCAGCAACCCACAGCTGATCCCGAGTATCGGTATCAGCGCAAACACGGTATCGGGTGACATATTCCGTCCCTTCAGTTCGATGGCCCGCGAAGGGCCTCTATTTCTGATGTAAGCCTGTGGCTGTCGTCTACGACAATTTTTTCCACGTTCGCCAGCCGGTCCTTTATTGACCCAAGCTCAGCTCGTAACTGCGCATTTTCCTGGCTCAGCAGCTTTACACGCTCGACGGCTTCCTGATCATTTTTGGGGTACACGGCTTGACCCCAGGCACCATCAAGCGGATAGCCATTTTTGATGCGCATCCAGGTGGTTAGCACCCAACCGGCTGAAATTGATACAATGCCAATGCCGATCATTGGGCCAATGGCGGTGATCATCGCGAGTTTATCCGGGTCCATTTTATGCCTCCTCTCTTAACGCAGTCGTTCGATTTCTTCGGACAACCGCCCAGCTTTGTCCGTCACGATCCGTTCAAGCACCGCGATGCGTTCTTCCAAATGTCCAATCTTCCCGTTGAGTGTTTCGTTCTCGTTGCTCAAAAGCATGATTTTGCGTTCGGCTTCTGGATAGTCGCCATCAGTCAGAGCGGTTTTGCCACCCCATTCATCTTCCAACGGATAGCCATGTTTTGCTCGGATCCAGTTGTTCACCAGCCAACCGACCGTCATCAGCGCGACAATGGCAATGACGAAATTTGGTCCACCAAAGCTCATTATAAATCCCTCCAGGGCAGGCGGCGTGTTACTGGGCGGATTGGGGTGTCGCGGAAATCAACACTCCAGTTGCGGCGGTCGGCCTGGCGCTTTTTCTGCGCGAAATGGCGGTAGGTAAACCAGCCAATGAGGCCAAGAATGATGAGCGTGAACATGAGATACTCCCTCCAATGAGCGACGTTTAGCGCAGGCTTTCGATTTCCTCGGCCAGCTGCTTATTGTTGCTGACATAATAGGTTTCCATTTCGGCCAACCGATGGTCGATCTCACGAAAGCGTGACCGGATGTCCCGCGTGGTGCGGGCAGGCGATTGGCGCACGCCTTGCCAGAACTTCTGTTCCTCGCGATCATCTGTGTATAGGTGGATTGGCTTCTGATTGGCCATCCATGCGGTGATCACATAAGCGATCAGCGTCCAGGGGAAGCCGCCCATGAGTGTGAGCATCACAGTGCCTAAACGGACCCAGAGAACGTCAACGCCGGTGTAGTCGGCTATCCCGGCGCAAACGCCTTTCCATTTGGCATTCTGCTTATCGAGATAGAATTTCGTGTGTTTCCCTGACATTTCAGCGGTTCCTTTCCAGCCTGCGAACATTTTCCGGGTCAAAATCTGGTGTATCGAGTTCAATGCGACGTGGCTGCCATTCTGGATTTTCCTGAGCGACTAACCGTTCGACAGTATCAAGACGATCTTCAAGCCGACGGGCCAGTTCGTGCATATCGCCGAGCATCCGCTCATCATCGTTGGTCAGCGTCGCGGCAGTTTTCCAACGCGTGACATAATGGAGTACGAGCCATGGGAGCGCCACAAACAGCATCCCGACGACCATGACTGGAACCAACACATCTTCCATGGCTTAGCCTTCCTTCTTTTCGTCAGCCTTCATGGCCTTTTTCATTTCTTCCAGCTCGGCGTCGACGACATCGAAGCTTTCAAGCGCAGCGATTTCGTCGCCGAGTGTGCGGGGCGCGTCTGAACCGATCGAGAGCGAGTCTGCATAGCCTTGGGCTTCATCGACGCGGCGTTCCAAGACGTCAAAGCGCGAAAATGCCTCGCGAACCTTGTCGCCATTATACATTGTACGCAGCTTGACCTGGTTCTCGGCGCTTTCCAGACGGGTCATCAGCGCGTTCTGGCGACTACGGGCATCGGCAAGCTTCTTCTGCAGCTTGTGAATATCCTGTTCGGATGCCTTGAGCGCGTCATTCAGAACATCGACCTCAGCGGTCAATTGCTCTCTCATATCAGTCGCCTTACGCTTTTCCACCAATGCGGCCTTTGCCAGGTCCTCACGACCCTTGGACAGTGCCAGATGGGCTTTGTCCGTCCAGTCGGCCTCAAGGGTGTTCAGCTTATCGATATGGCGACGAAGCTCTTTCTGGTCAGCGATGGTGCGCGCGGCGGAGGCCCGAACCTCAACAAGCGTTTCTTCCATTTCAAGGATGATCATGCGGATCATCTTGGCTGGGTCCTGCGACTTATCGAGGAGATCGGTCACATTGGCGGCGATGATATCGCGGGTTCGTGAAAATATGCCCATTGGGTAACTCCGATAATGTTTATTGGCGACTACGTTTAAAAAGGGGGCGACCGGGTACCTTTGGGAGGTAGGGGGGGAGCTGGGGCACTCCGGTCGCAGGCTTCCGCAATCAGGCAAGATAGCTGACAACGAACGGCCTATTTGGTTGGGTTTGAACGGACATCTCACCCGCGTTGCGGTTGTTCAAAACCGATACGGCATAGCTGGTGAAGATCATCGTGAAAGACAAAGCGACCGCCAGCCATAGACGGCTATCTTGTCCGTTTGAATACTTGCTGGTTTCGATATCTTTGCGCATCTTGTTTCTTCCCTTTGTAAGTTGCCGGCATATGACCGACTTGCAAGACACTTTGCAGGGACCGTGCCAATTTGTGTTTTTGTTGCATTTCCGCCATTTCTTGAAAATTCGAACGGTAGGCCGCTAGTAATTATTGCCACTCTGTGGTGAAATATGCCAATGTTTGAAAATGGATCGGGATAACGTTCAATTTATTGGCCAATCGTCGGCATTTTTGGATGCTGTGGAACGTGCAAGCCGAGCTGCGCCACTAAACAGACCTATTCTGGTTGTAGGGGAGCGCGGGACCGGCAAAGAGTTGATTGCCGAGCGTCTTCATCGTTTGAGCTCGCGCTGGGATGGGCCGTTGGTCACCATGAACTGCGCTGCCTTGCCGGAGACGCTGATCGAGGCTGAGCTGTTTGGACATGAGGCAGGAGCCTTTACTGGCGCCACGCGCGCACGCGAGGGCCGCTTTGAAGAGGCGGACGGCGGCACGCTTTTTCTTGATGAATTGGGCACCTTGAGCATGGGTGCACAGGAACGGTTGTTGCGCGCGGTGGAATATGGCGAGGTCACGCGGATTGGTTCATCGCGTCCGATGCGCGTCGATGTGCGGATTGTGGCTGCCACCAACGAACATCTGCCGCATATGGTGGACAAGGGACGCTTCAGGGCCGACTTGCTCGACCGGCTGTGCTTTGAAGTCATCACTTTGCCGCCGCTACGTGTGCGGGAAGGCGATGTCGAAGTCTTGTCCGAATATTATGGGCGCAAGATGGCAGCGGAGTTGGGTTGGGAAGGCTGGCCCGGATTTGGCGACGTCGCGACGCGCGCGCTGGAAAACCATCTCTGGCCGGGCAATGTACGTGAACTGCGCAATGTCGTTGAACGCGCCGTATATCGCTGGGCTGACCCGGCACAGCCTGTCGATTATATCCAGTTTGACCCGTTTGATAGCCCGTGGCGTGGCGGCGTTGCTGCGTCTGCGCCCGCTCAGGTCCAAGCCGACAACCAGAATAAT
>JANPKN010000288.1:0-1991 GCA_031426075.1 Sphingomonadaceae bacterium | reverse complement strand
GCCATATAATCCAGCGGCAGCAATCGTCCGACGTTCACATTTATAGCATATGGCACGAAGCCAAAACGAAGCTGAACAGATCCGGTATTTGTTGCTGACGGATCGACTGTTTCACCGCAGTCTGCAGGCGCAATGTCCGTTATATTCTGTTTCGCCAGCGCTTCGTAAAAGCATTTTACGGCCTTTCGAAGTCCGGATATTTTGGTTTCAGTTGATCCGGATGCCGGGTCGCCCATTGACCCGGTGGTATCCAAAACGAACATCACATCACTATTGGGGATGCGCAGTTCGGCCTGACACCGGACAGATACGACTTTCGATTCCTGACCAAGCACTTGCATCAATGCCATCGGGACAACCGTGGACGCAGTTCCGACCACGTTGCCGCCAGTTTCTGTAAAGCTGCGGACGAGGTTATTGGATCCGTAAGCGCCATTGGCAAAATTTTGGTCAAACATGCGAAGAGCTTGCGCGTTAGCCGCCCCACTATTAGCCGCCCAAGTGCCGACGCCCATTGTCTTGCGGCCACTCAAAGCGCCTGCGTCACAAGCACCTTGAAGGCGCGATTGCGTGAGATAGAGGCGGCTCATGTCTACGCCGCCGCCAACCAGCCCAATGACAGGAATCACTGCTGCTGCCAGAATGGCAATAATGTTGCCTTCCTCGTTTTTCAGAAGACGTGACATTATGCCGTTCGCTATTGTGGCATCGTTATTTTCTATCACGGCTGGACCCCCGGTACTAAAATGCCTTATGCCTTTACTGGCGGCGTAGTTAGAGGCCTGTGAAAAAACAGAGTTAATGGGGGATTAACCCTGTTTTCAATAAAAATTGTTTTAATTCAACTGTTTATAGTTCCAATTTGTACTTCGTATATAATCCGGCACTTGAGATAGTTATTTTAAAAAATCAATATTTTATAAACTGTTATAATTTTTAATGCTTGTGAGTAAGGCTGAAATGACCGACCGGGATTTCCTCCGGGCATCGGCAGTCAGCGTACGTTTGGCAGTGTTCCTTTGGTTATATTGACATCTTATTGGTTTGGGCGTTTGTTATGTGCGGATTGAGAACCGTCAATCCGAGCAAGCATCCTGGGTCGCTTTTCTAAATGGAGAGGGATTTACCTATGAGAAAGCTTATTATTGCCGCAGCTTTGGCTGCATTTCTAACGCCGGTAACAACCGTGTCGGTTATGGCGCAATCAACCCCACCCGAATTATCGAAGGTCGATTGGTATCGTATCGAACTGGTCAAATGGAAACCTGGCAAAGCCGAACGTGCGCACGAGATAATCGAGATGTTTGAGAAAACGGATGCCGAACTGGGCTTTAAAGGCGTGCTTGATTTCCACGTATCTACCGGTGAATGGGACTCAATCGTCGCCATGCCCATGCGCGGCGGGATTGCACAAATGGGTTGGGCCAACAATCCGGAAGACAAGAAATGGGATGAAGCTTTTGCCAAGCAGGTAGGCGGCATGGACAAGGCAAAGGCGATTTATGCGGAGTTCGATTCCCTCATGGCCGACCGCCAGCGTCATATCGGCCACATCGACCGCGATTGATTTAACTGATGGAATTTATGTTTTTACCCGAACGGGAGGGAGAGATTCGGGAACCGATATCTCTCCTTTCCATTGGAAACGGGGCAATCACATTTCACGACCGACAGGGTAAAGCAGATAATTTGCGTCATAATATGCGGACCGTTTGTAAAACCATTCCAGCCGGGCACTCGGGTTTCCGGCAAAGGCCTCGTCCTTAACCAGCTTCGCTTCAAACTCGGCTTTGAGCGCTGGGTCGCGTGCCATCATCGCTTCTGCCAGCGGGGCAATGGCGTAGCCTTCGATATATTCTGTCCTTTGCAACATACCGGGAAAGAAATTCCACGCCAGAAACGAATCCGCGCTTTCGGCTTCCAACATTGCTGCAGCCAACAAACCCAGTGGCTGATCCGTCGGCACCCGCACTGAGCCCTTTGGCATGTTA
>JANPKN010000287.1:0-2646 GCA_031426075.1 Sphingomonadaceae bacterium | reverse complement strand
ATCGAGGAAGTCAAAGCCTCTGGCCTTCGCGGTCGTGGCGGCGCTGGTTTTCCGACGGGAATGAAGTGGAGCTTCATGCCCAAAGCTCCAACAATCGAGCGTCCAAACTTCCTTGTCATCAATGCCGATGAATCCGAGCCGGGTTCCTGCAAAGACCGCGAAATCATCCGCCACGACCCGCATAAACTGATCGAAGGGGCGTTGATCGCTGGATTCGCAATGCGTGCCCGTGCCGCTTATATTTATATTCGCGGCGAATATATTTTTGAAGCCAAGGTGCTCGAAAAGGCAGTTGCGGAGGCCTATTCAGCAGGCTTGCTCGGCAAGAATGCAGCGAAGTCAGGCTATGACTTCGACGTCTTTGTCCATCGCGGCGCTGGCGCCTATATTTGTGGCGAAGAAACCGCGATGATCGAGAGCCTTGAGGGCAAAAAGGGCCAGCCACGTCTTAAGCCCCCATTTCCTGCAGGTGCGGGGCTTTATGGTTGCCCCACGACCGTCAATAACGTCGAGAGTATTGCGGTCGTCCCAACAATCCTGCGGCGCGGTGCCGCTTGGTTCAAAAGCTTTGGCCGAGAGAATAACCACGGAACCAAGCTTTTCCAAATCTCCGGACATGTCGAAAAACCATGTGTTGTTGAAGAAGAAATGGGCATCCCGTTCCGCGAGCTCATTGAAAAACATTGCGGCGGCATTCGCGGCGGTTGGGACAATCTGCTTGCGGTAATCCCAGGTGGTTCGTCGGTGCCATTGGTCCCCGCAGCCATGATGATGGACGTGCCGATGGATTTTGACGGCTGCAAGGAAGTGGGCTCAGGCCTTGGCACTGCAGCGGTCATCGTCATGGACAAGTCCACCGACATTGTCCGCGCCATTGCGCGATTGAGCTATTTCTACAAACATGAAAGCTGCGGCCAGTGCACGCCATGCCGCGAAGGCACTGGCTGGATGTGGCGCGTCATGGAAAAGATGCGCACGGGTAATGCCGACATCAATGACATTGATACCCTGTACGATGTGACCAAGCAGGTTGAGGGCCACACCATCTGTGCACTTGGCGACGCAGCTGCTTGGCCAATCCAGGGACTGATCAAGCACTTCCGTCCTGAGATGGAACGGCGCATTCATGAAGCCAAGGGCGACAATATGTTGGAGGCTGCGGAATGATGAAATTTGTTTTTGTTCTTGCACCGCTTGTTTTGGTCGCACTTCAACCACCGGCATTTGCGCAGGAGACTGGTACGCTTATCACCCGGAAAGCCGCTCAAATAGACGGGAATTCTATCGCCGACAGCCGTAGGGCAATGGAAGATTTTGCAAAGTGCCTCGTGTCACGTGAAGGTGGCCGAGTTGCAAAACTAATTGACCTGCCGGTCGATACCAAAGCAGCGGATGCTGCTCTCGACGCAATTTATGGCCAAACGGATGAATGCCTGAGCGACGGGCAATTGAGAATGAACGAGCTAGGAATCCGCGGAGCTATTTTTCAGGCGTTGTATGAACGTGATTTTTCGACAAATTCTGTGTTATCTTTTCCTGCAGAATTGCAGACTGGATATCGCAGCATGTATCCAGCAGAGCTGTCGGACAAGGCGCGAATGTATGTTTCGTTGAATCACTTTAGTGAATGCGTTGCGCGTGCGGATCCAAATGGCGTCCGGCAATTAATTACAAGTCGCGTTGAAAGTTCGACGGAAACCACTTCGTTCGCAGCGCTTTTGCCAAAGTTTTCTGCCTGCATTGTAAAAGACAATGAAATCCGCTTTTCAAAAAGCAATTTGAAAGGATTTCTAGCAGAGGGACTTTACCGGCTTTCACGCGCGTCATCCCAAAAAGTAGCAGGTCAGTAATGCCTAAGGTCACCGTAGACGGTCTTGAAATCGAAGTTCCGGCAGGCGTTACTGTCTTGCAGGCGTGCGAGATGGCAGGGAAGGAAATCCCCCGCTTTTGCTATCATGAGCGGCTGTCCATTGCAGGCAACTGCCGCATGTGTCTGGTTGAGGTCGCTCCCGGACCGCCAAAGCCACAGGCATCTTGCGCGCTGCCCGCCACCGAGGGCCAGATCATTCGCACCGATACGCCGATGGTGAAGAAGGCGCGTGAAGGGGTGATGGAATTTTTGCTCATCAACCACCCGCTCGATTGCCCGATTTGCGACCAAGGTGGTGAATGCGATTTGCAGGATCAAAGCGTTGCTTATGGTCGTGGTGCTTCTCGTTTTGAAGAGAACAAGCGCGCAGTAACCGAAAAATATATGGGACCGCTCGTCAAAACGGCAATGACACGTTGCATCCAATGCACACGCTGCGTCCGTTTTGCCGAAGAAGTAGCTGGCATTGAAGAAGTCGGCGCGATTGGTCGCGGCGAGAATATGCAGATCACGACCTACCTTGAGCACGCCATGCAAAGCGAACTATCGGGCAATGTCGTTGATCTGTGCCCCGTTGGCGCTTTGACGTCGAAGCCTTATGCGTTCGAGGCGCGTCCTTGGGAGTTGAAGAAAACGCCAAGCATCGACGTGATGGATGCTGTTGGTACCAATATCCGTCTCGACAGCCGGGGTAGGGCCGTTTTGCGCGCTCTGCCGCGCATTAATGACGATGTGAACGAAGAATGGGCGTCGGATAAAACGCGCCATGCCGTTGA
>JANPKN010000286.1:0-16875 GCA_031426075.1 Sphingomonadaceae bacterium | reverse complement strand
GCCGCCCTTTGCGAGCGCTTGGATGTCCTCTTCATCGGTTCTGGCTGTGGTCAAGTGGAGCCCTCTACTGGCAAATTAGCGAATGTGTCGCGCCGTTACCAGCTTTCGGATTTCAGCGGGCGCGCCAACAAGTCGGCAACGACGGCTTCCACCGTCGCGGACCCCGCAAGCAGCGCACAAACCGCTGAAACAATTGGCATTTCTACACCCAGAGCAGTTGCTGATTTCAAAAGCACTGGTGCTGTAAACGCACCTTCGGCAACGGTTTTGCGGCCTGCTATCAGGCTGTTCGATGCCTGTCCCTGTCCAAGGCCGCGGCCTAAAGAGAAGTTCCGCGAATTTTCCGAACTGCATGTCAGCACAAGGTCGCCCAGTCCGGATAGTCCCGCGAGGGTTTCCGTCTTTGCGCCGCGCGCAAGGCCATAACGCTGCATCTCGGCAAAGCCGCGCGCGATTAACGCAGCGCGCGCGTTGAGGCCAAGGCCCGCGCCATCGACTACACCGCAGGCAATCGCGAGCACGTTTTTGACCGCTCCGCCTATTTCCGCGCCTACAACATCGTCGGACCAATAGGGACGGAATGTTGACGTTGCGATCTGCCGCATCAGGACCGAACCCAAAGCCTGGTTGGAGGTAGCCAAAGTCACGGCGGTTGGTTTTCCAGATGCCACCTCATGCGCAAATGTTGGCCCTGAAAGCACCGCCAGCGGATTGCCCGGCCGCACGTGCGCCGCGACGTCCGACACCAGCATCTGCGTATCGGCTTCAATGCCCTTCGCGCATAAAATAAGCGGTGCTCGCGTTTCGGGCAGTGCAGCCAACGTGGCGCGAACATGCTGGGCGGGTGTGACAATCATCAACGCTTCGCAATCGCGCATCTGAGCGAGATCAGATGTCGCCTCTATCTTGGGCGACAATGGCGTTCCCGGCAGGAACATTGTATTTTCGTGTTGGTCATTCACGCTCCGCACCACATCTTCTTCGCGGACCCACATGAGGACATGGTCATGGATTTGCGCCATGACTGCTGCAAGCGCCGTGCCCCATGCACCGCCGCCAATAATGCCGACCGGATATTTGCCTGAACTCATGCCTTCACTCCCGCGCCGCGGGCCGGCGCTGCATCCGGATCAAGCGGCCAACGGGGCCGCGCTATAAAGTCTAGCCCGTCTGTCAGGCCCATCGCAAAGCGTTCTGCACCGGCCCAAGCAATCATCGCGGCATTATCGGTGCACAACCATAAGGGCGGGGCGACAAAACGCATGCCGCGCCGCTCAGCGAGTTTCTCGAGCATTTCGCGGATGGGCACATTTGCCGCAACACCGCCAGCGACAACCAAAGCTGCGGGCGCGTCGATGCGGTCAAGGGTGTATGTGATGCGGTCATACAGGCAGTCAATGACCGCTTGCTGAAATGACGCGGCGATGTCTTCGACCTTGTATTGGCCTGTATCATGTGCGCGCAGGACGGCACTTTTGAGGCCGGCAAAGGAAAAATGCGGCTCGTCTGCGCCTTTCATAGGCCTTGGTAATCGCACGTTGCTGGCGTTGCCGATGGCCGCCGCCTTTTCCACAGCTGGTCCGCCTGGAAAACCGAGACCCAAGATTTTGGCGGTTTTATCGAAAGCTTCACCGACCGCATCATCGATGGTGGTCGCCAGCCTATTATATTCGCCCACGCCGTTGACCCGAAGCAATTGGCAATGGCCGCCTGACACGAGCAACAGTAGATACGGAAATTCCAGATCCGGATCGATGAGTCTAGGCGACAAGGCGTGGCCCTCAAGATGGTTGACCGCAATCAATGGCTTGCCCGATGCCATAGCAAGCGCCTTTGCCGTGACCAGCCCGACCATGACGCCGCCAATCAGGCCAGGACCAGCGGTTGCGGCAATGGCATCCACGTCGTTCAGCGTAAGCCCGGCATCGGCCAATGCAGTTCGCACCAAGGGCGTCATCAATTCTGCATGTGCGCGTGCCGCGATTTCGGGCACGACGCCGCCAAAGGCGCGGTGATGGTCCTCTTGTCCGGCCAAGGCATGGCTAAGGATCGTCCGGTCGGAACGCACAATTGCAGCAGCGGTTTCGTCGCAGCTGGATTCAAGACCAAGGATGATTGCCATTCCGCTTTCCCATAGGTGGACGTGTCGCTATGAACAAGCCGCATGACACGTACTATCTTCACAGCCGAGCGTCCTTTACGCATCGGAACCCGCCGTTCTCCTCTGGCTTTGGCCCAGGCCGAGATGACCATGGCCGCCATGAAGGTGGCACATAACCTGCCCGATGAGGCGGTAATGCTCGTCCCTATGCTGGCGACGGGAGACAAGATTCAGGACCGGCCACTTGCCGATATTGGCGGAAAAGCGCTGTGGACCAAGGAGTTGGAGCGCGCGCTGATTGATGATCAGATCGATATCGCTGTCCATTCGATGAAAGACGTCGAAACATGGCGCGCAGATATTTTCGTTATTTCGGCAATGCTGCCTCGCGCTGATGTCCATGACCGGTTGATTGGTGCATTGACGCTTGAGGATCTGAAGCACGGCGCGCGCGTCGGCACGTCCAGCCCACGGCGCGCAGCGCAGTTGCAACGGGTGCGGCCTGACTTGCAAATCGTGCCATTGCGCGGAAACGTCGCGACGCGCCTTGCACATATTGACGCAGGTGACGCGGATGCCACCTTGCTGGCAGCGGCCGGGCTTGATCGTCTGGGTATGGCCGAAGTGGGCGCTGAATTGTCGCTCGATGCGTTTTTGCCAGCCGCGTCACAAGGTGCAGTCGGAATTGACCGCTTGGCCAGCCGTGCTGACCTCATTCCCATCGTCGAAGCGATTAACGACGCCGATACGTTTGTCGCCGTAAATGCCGAGCGCGATTTTCTCGCTGCTGTGGGGGGTAATTGCCATTCGCCGGTTGCGGCATTGGCGCAAATCGAAGGGGCGCAAATCAGGCTGCGCGCCGAGATTTTTACTGCAGACGGTCGTGAACTGCAATCTGGCGAATGCCTTTATGCAAAAGGTGGCGACGGTCCAGCGCAACTAGCCCAAGAACTGCTAGGCAAAGCGAGCGCCGACCTCCGAGGTATATTCGCATCGTGAAATTGTTGATCATTCGGCCGCAACCCGGAGCAGATGCAACCGCGCATCGCCTGCGTGCGGCTGGACATGACCCAATCCTCATGCCGTTATTTGCGATCGAACATTTACCGGTGCAGCGCGTGTCGGCGGATGGCTATGATGCGATATTGCTGACAAGCGGAAACGCGGCGCGCGCCGCAGTTGATTTCCTGACCCGCGACCATGGACTGCCAATTTATGCGGTGGGCAGTGCAACCGCTAGCGCGCTGCAAAAATTGTCGGTGCCGGTCGCCAAAATAGGATCCGCAGGCGTCGAGGCGCTGGTGGAGGTTGCGGTCGCCGATGGGCATAAGCGTCTGTTGTGGCTGGCAGGCGAAGACCATAGTTCCATCCCGCATATCCATGGCGCTAGTATCGACATCGAAATTGCGTACCGAAGCGCTGCAGTTCCCACCTCGGATGATTTTGCGCGCACTGTGACCCAAAGCGATGCGGTCATCCTTCATTCGTCGCGCGCTGCAGCGCATTTTGCATGGCTTTGTAATGAACTCAAATTGCCTCGCGCGAACATTACGCTGGCGACATTCTCCAACGCGATTGCGCATTCAGCAGGAGAGAATTGGGCAACCATAATCGTTGCGGACGCGCCCAATGATGCTGCATTGTTGGACGCGATTCAAAGACACGTCACACCCGCGAATTGCGTCACCGAACGCGGCGCGGCAATTGAAGGACCGACATGAGCGATTATCAGACGGCGCAGTCCACTTCACGTGGCGGGATCAAATTCAAATATATCATGTTGCTGCTTCTTGTCGCTTTTGCAGGTGGCGGAGTTGCGACATGGTGGCTGGCGAATTCCTATGGCGTTCTTGCACCAGCTGCGCAGAACGCAGCTGAAGAGGAAAGCACTGCCGCGCCGCTCCCTAACGGCAATGTTGCACCCGCGCCTGCTCCGGTCGTCGGCACAACGACGCAGGTTGAGGGGCAGGTGGTCCCGGTTTATGTGACTGACCCCGCCATATCGGGTGATGCCGTGCGAGGCGAAGGCCTTTTGCTGACCTTTGCCGTGCGCCGGACACTCGATAATGGTTCGCCTTTGGGGGATTTGTCCGAACAGCTTCGGCTGCGTTTTGGCGCAACGCAGCCACAGGCTGTTGCGGCCGTCCTTTCCGCCGCGCAGGCTCCTGTCACCATCAGCAACTTGCAGACTGAGTTGACTGGCCTTGCGCCTGTCTTGCTTACCGGCAATCGGAATACCAGCGTGTGGGCGACGATCAAGCGCGAGATGTCGCAGCTTTTCCTGCTCCGCCGCGATGGCGGTTCCGCACTTGCGCCGGAACAGCGGCTGTTTCGCGCCCAGGTCTTTGTTGAGGCTGGCAATCTGTCAGCGGCAATGTTGGAAGTTGCTGCCATGCCGGGGGTCTCTGCTGCGCAGTCGTGGATGGTCCGGGCAAAGCGTTATGACGATGCGCGCAAGGCGCTTGAACGGTTGGAGCAGATGGCGTTGATCCGGCCAGTGGTTGTACCAGTGAAGGTCCCCGCGCCTGTGGAGACACCAGCGCCAGAGATGATCACGAAAACGCCATAAGGCACATTTACAAGCCCGTGACCATTCAACAACCCGAAGACCGCCCCCCGTCCCTGTCGCTGTTGGCGCGCGAAATGCTCTTGTTTCCCTCGACCCGCGTCCGCGCTGCCTTTGCGCCGGCGGTGCGTGTCGACGTGCAGGGTGCGGGGCGACCAGTCATAGTCATCCCCGGCTTTATGGCATCAGACCGAACGACGGCCCGGTTGCGCAAGTCCCTAAATGAAGTTGGGTTCGATTGCCGCGGATGGGGCATGGGCCGCAATATGGGTATCAGTTCCGATATATTTGAACAGATGAACGGCCGCCTGTCCGAAATGGAAACCGACTCGCCGGTGACCCTGATCGGTTGGAGCCTTGGCGGTTTAATTGCGCGCGAATATGCCAAATATGCGCCGCACCGCGTCGCCAAGGTGATTACCTTGGGTGCGCCATTCTCCAGCGGTCCCCGCGCGAATAACGGTTGGCGGATCTATGAAATGATTGCGGGACATAAGGTGGACAACCCGCCATTGGGTGTAACCTTGTCGATCAAACCCCCGGTGCCTACGATTTCGATTTGGTCATCGCGCGACGGAATGGTGGCCCCCTGCGCGGCCTGTGGCTTACCTGATGAAAGCGATCTGCAATTGGAAGAAAACTGTACCCATATGGGCCTGATCGCAGACCCGCGGATCATCCGGCGCATTGCGGAGTATATTGTGGATTAGACCAATTGGCACAATGATTGCTGCACCTCGGAAAGATAAATCCGAAGGAGTATGTATGTTCAGCTTTTTGTTATTGCTATCCGCCGCTGCGCCGGTCCAACTTCAGAACCTCGATCTTCTTGACCAGAATATTCAAAAGCATGCCAATGCAGAGCCCATCGATAAAAGGCTGAAGATTGCGCAATGCCCGGATGATCCAATCATTGCGCCCGCGGTTGGTGATATCGTTGTGGTGCGCTGCCCCGCCATTGGCTGGCGCCTTCGTGTGCCGGTCCGGTCGTCCGATGGCCCCGACAAAGGCGGTCAAGTCATCATCCGCAAAGGCGATATGATAGAATGCGTTACAAGTGGGCCAGGCTTTGCCGTATCCACGCAAATGATCGCGATGGATGATGCCAGCATCGGACAATCCTTGCGTGTCAAATCGCTGACATCCCCGGTTCCAATGACCGCAATGGCCAAAGCGCGGGGGCTCGCGGTATTTTAATATTAAAGTGACCGAACCTTCTGCCGTTTTTACTCACGTCGAAGCTGTCAGATTTCCGACAGCTAAGCAGAAAGGGATAAACATGGTTGATTCGGTCACATCAAAACCGCCCCTATTGGCAGGTTCTGTGCAGAAGATGGTTTCGGACAATCCAACGTTGCGCACAGGAAACACGCAAAATGTCCAACCGGTTGCACATCATATAAGCCTTGCGAGCGCACTTGCCCAAAAAGGCCCGCCATTTGATGCCGAAAAGATTGCGTCGTTAAAAGAGGCTATTGCCAGCGGTAATTTCCAGATTGATCTGGGCGCTATTGCAGATGGCATTATCCGCTTTGGATCGCAAAATTCGGCCTAAGCGAATGATCGACCGCATCATCGCCCGTCAGACCGACCTCATCGCCGCGCTGGATGCGTTCGATGCCGATGCGGTTGTTGCCGCTTCACAGGCGTTGGCAGAGGCGTTGGCTGAATTGCCGGACGACCAGGCTGCCGCCGATGCTGAACGGTTGGCTTATGGCTTGAAACAGGCCGAAGCCGCGCGCATCCGGGTCAAATATCTGACGGCTTGGAACCGCCAGAAAATTGACCGGCTGGCTGAATTGCGCGGCCAATCATCGTCCAATACCTACACGCATCGGCCGCGATAGCCCGCAAATACGTCGTTTCGCCCAATTGGCATGAGCGTTGCTGTAGTCAGGGCATGAACACAAAGATGCCCTCATGACTGGACCGATTACGTCAGCTGCAACGCAGCAACGCGTGACTTCGGCCATCGCCGACGCGTCGGCACGCACGGGCGTGGCTTTCGACTATCTGATGGACCAGGCCCAGCTTGAAAGTGGGATGCGGCCTGACGCACGTGCGCAGACATCGAGCGCCACTGGCCTGTACCAATTTACGAAACAAACCTGGCTGGCTACCCTTAAGCAGCATGGGCCTGCACATGGGCTCGATTGGGCTTCCGGCGCGATCACGCAAAATCAAAGCGGCGCTTTTACTGTTGCCGATCCAGCGATGCGCAGCCAGATCCTGGAGCTACGCACGCACCCGGAAACAGCCGCGGTCATGGCAGCCGAACTGGCATCCGATAATAATGATTACCTGAAATCACGTATCGGCG
Organism: Sphingomonadaceae bacterium; assembly: GCA_031426075.1. Lineage (GTDB taxonomy): Bacteria > Pseudomonadota > Alphaproteobacteria > Sphingomonadales > Sphingomonadaceae > Sphingorhabdus_B. The sequence goes on along the minus strand of JANPKN010000286.1, from coordinate 9,888 downwards.
GCAGTCCGCAAGATGTTGATCTCTATCTCGCGCATTTTTTAGGGGCAAAGGGTGCCGGTGACTTTCTGAACGCCATGCAGTCCGACCCCAATCAGGAAGCGGCAATCTTATTTCCGTCAGCCGCTGCTGCAAACCGGTCGATATTCTACCGCCCCGATGGCGCACCCCGTAGCCTGACCGAAATCCGCAATGGCTTTGCTGCAAAGCTCGCCGCCGCACCCGCGATTCCGAACGCCAAGGCCTTTAACACCCAGCAACGCTATGCCACCACATCGCTTCGTCACGCGCCAATGGCCATGGCGGACATGGAGAAAATGCCCAAGGGGCTTGATCTTGATTTTGCCCGCAAGGCGTATCAGCGACTATCGGGACTGACGGCATGATGCGGAACCCTATGTTCGCCGTGCCACTGGCAGTAATGAAGGGCAATGCGTTGCCCGTGGCCATTTTGTTGTTGGTCATGCTGATGATCGTGCCGGTTCCGGCGGTCTTGCTGGATATTGGTTTTATTGTGAATATCATGATCAGCCTGGCTGTTCTGATGGTGGCAATGAATGTGGCCAAGCCGCTCGATTTTTCGTCTTTTCCGACGGTGTTGTTGCTGGCGACAATTTTCCGCCTCGCGCTGAATGTCGCCTCTACCCGCGTGGTTCTGGTCGAGGGGCACAACGGTCCGGCTGCCGCAGGGCATGTCATCGAAGCCTTTGGTGCGTTCCTGATTGGTGGCGATTATATCGTCGGGCTGCTCGTTTTTGCGGTTTTGATGATCATCAACCTGGTTGTCATTACCAAGGGCGCTGGTCGTGTATCGGAAGTTTCCGCCCGTTTCACGCTCGATGCCTTGCCCGGCAAGCAAATGGCGATCGATGCCGATTTGAATGCGGGCCTGCTTACCCCTGACGAGGCAAAGGCCCGGCGTCGGGAAGTGGCAACCGAAGCCGATTTTTACGGGTCGATGGACGGCGCGTCAAAATTTGTAAAAGGCGACGCGGTTGCCGGCCTGCTGATATTATTCGTCAACATCGTCGGCGGCCTGATATTGGGCATGGTCAGTCATGGCTTAAGCTTTAGCGACGCCGCACAGACTTACATCATGCTCGCTGTTGGTGATGCTCTGGTGGCGCAAGTTCCGGCGTTACTGCTGTCCATCGCCGCAGCGGCCATTGTCACACGCGTTTCATCGCCGTTTGATCTTGCGGGCCAGATCTCGAGCGAATTTGGCTTCTCGCGCGCTTGGGGGCCCGTTGCAGGCATCTTAACTCTGCTGGGCATGGTTCCGGCCATGCCGCAGCTTGTGGTCCTTCCAGCGGCCGCTGTGGCGGGCGCGATCTATTGGACATTGCGGCAGTCGGAAAAGGCACCTGTTCGCGTGGCCGAACCCATTACTGACGCTGCACCAAGCCACGTGATCGAATGGCATGAAGTCGCCGACATCGCACCTATCACTCTTGAGCTTGGCTACGGGTTAGTCAGCCTGGTGGATGAACGCAAAGGGGCGGCCTTGATGGGCCGAGTGACTGCCATCCGCCGCCAGCTATCGCGTGAGTTCGGCTTCGTCATGCCGATGGTCAAGGTCACTGACGACCTGTCATTGCCTGGCAACGCTTACCAAATCCGCATCTCTGGGGTCTTGGTGGGTGAAGATCAGGCATGGGCCAATGAATTGCTGGCGCTTGATTCCGGCGACTGTCTTGAAGGGGTAAGCGGCCGCGCGGTCAAGGACCCAAGCTTTGGACTTGATGCCCTCTGGATTGCAGAGCGCGACCGAACCGATGCTGTTGCCGCTGGCTACACCGTCGTCGACCCGGCCACGGTCATTGCCACCCATTTGAACCAATTGGTCAGCACCTCTGCAGCGGAACTGTTCGGCATGGACGATGCGCAAGCGCTCATCAGTAATCTCAAGGAAAGCTATCCGCAGCTTGCCGCTGGGCTAACACCTGCGCCTTATACGCTGGCCGCGGTCACGACCTTGTGCCGCGCCTTGCTTGCCGAGCGTGTGCCATTACGCGATTTCCGCCGCATTGCCGAAGCCATGGTTGACCTGGCTCCGCGTAATCTGGAAATGGCGGAGTTGGTCGAGGCTGTGCGTCAACGGCTTGGTGGACTGATTGTCCAGACCATTGTCCCTGTCAAAATGCCGCTGCCTGCCATCACCTTTGACGGTGCACTGGAATCGCTTCTGGTACAGTCAGTGCAATCGGCCCCGCAAGCCAGCTGGCCGTTTGAACCGGAGCTTGCCCGCCGGATTATTTCGGTCATCGATGATGCCGTTCAACCCATGCTTGTCGCCGCACGCAGCTTTGCCGTCATTACCTCACCGCTTTGCCGCGCCGCCGTCGGTCGTCTGTTGCGGTCGCAGTTCAGCGATGTTGCTGTGCTGTCCTTCCTTGAAATTCCCGAAACCAAAAAGGTCGACGTCATCGCCGTAGTTGGCGGCGCCGGGCGACTACCTGAACCTGCTGAATCCAACGGACCACACGAAATTGGAGAACCTTATGCTGAATGAAGCCCGTAATGCTTATGCCCCGACGCCAACCGCCAATCCGGCGCGCTTGATTGAAGCGCACAGCGCGCTGGTCCGCCGGATCGCATGGCATGTGCACAGCCGGATGTCGTCCGCGATCGAAGTGGAAGACCTTATCCAGATCGGCCTTGTCGCATTGGTTGAGGCAGCGCAGAATTTTGAAGACCGGGGCATTGCCTTTACGCCTTATGCCGCGACTCGAATCCGCGGCAATATGGTCGATGCGCTGCGCCGTGATGCGCGCATGGGCCGCGCGGGCATGGCCAACCGGCGCTATCTTGCCGGCATCCGTGCGCGGCTGGAACAGGAATATATGCGCAAGCCAAGCGATGCCGAAATGGCAGGCGCAACTGGGCTTGAGCCTGCAGCCTATCACGCGATGGCGGCATCGACTCAGCCATTGGGGCAGGAATCGATTGAAGACAGCTACTCGGACCACGACATGTGGTTTGCTGATGTGTCGGACGCGGCGGACACCATGCTCGAAAAGGCGCAATTGCGTGATGCACTGATCGCCAATCTGTCTAAACTTTCCGAACGAGAGGCGCTTATTCTTCAGCTTTATTTTGTCGAAGAATTGAACCTTGATGAAATCGGCGAGACTTTAGGCGTCGGCGCGGCACGGGTGTGCCAGATCAAGAAAGCCGCGCTCGACAAGATGAAGATGATGATGGCGGATTAAGCGGATTTTACTTTGCCTTGCGCCGGATAGGCACGGGAATATTGCAAATGTCAGCGCCGCCCGCTGGCACATTGAAAAACGGATCACGCCGGTTGGCGCGGGCATTGGCATAAGCTGCAAAGCTGTCGCTGTCGGTCGAGAGATATTCGAACGCAGGCACGTCGGTCGCCTCATTACCAAGCCGTACCGACAATATCGGCACGCGTTCCTCTTCCTTTTCGTAAAAGCCAAGCGCACCCGTACCGCGTGGCAGGCTGGACAGGTGCTCAATGCCTTCAATCACGCGGCCAACGAGCGCGATGTTCCGATCAAGATGCCGCGGTGCATGGCCGATGACGGTGTAAAGTTCAGCGCCGCTGCCCGTGTCGGGTGAGAGGTTCCGACCAACGCCGATCATACCGTAGCAGTGGATTGGCCAAATCTTCGAAAAATGCGGATCCATCTTACCTGCATACGGAAACCCCTTGTAATAAGATCCATAAATCCAGGTCGGGTTATCTCGTAAAACTATGTGTCCCCGCCAACGGGTCGGAGATGGAGAGGAAACTTTCGCCTGATATAAAAGGGGCAAGCCTGCCGCGGTAAAGTTAGTTGGCTCGTCAGCCTCGTACGCCATTTCGGACACCACGGCCAAGCTCTCGGGCAAAGCCTTCTTCTCGGTCGCGTCACCCCATTGGACGACGTAATTGTCCTGCACGCGGTTGATGCTCGTGCCGTCCCACCAATGTGCGCCCGCCAGCTTGCGGATATTGCTGACCCAGCCTTGGCTGAAGGGCGCAGGGATGAACTGGATGACTACGCGGCGCGGCTTGCCTTTCGAATCGGGGGCGAGGTCCATTACCAAAAGGTCCGATGACTCAATGGCAACCCATTCGTCCACTTTTGCCGCCGCGACAATTTCGGACGGCGCCGGATAGGTCTTGGCCTCCTGCGCGGAAAGCGGGAGGGCGGCGCTTAAAGCGGCGCTGGCGAACAGGGGCAGATATCTTTTCATCTGACGCGTTATGGCAAATCACTGTACCTTGCGAAAGCGTAAAGGAGCGGCTAGGGGCGTGCGTCCCTTTGGGGAATGCGGAGACGTGGCCGAGTGGTCGAAGGCGCACGCCTGGAAAGTGTGTATAGGGGTGACTCTATCGTGGGTTCGAATCCCACCGTCTCCGCCAGCAAATCAAGTGCTTGTAAAACAATAGAAAATTTATTGTGGAATGGCGCAAATTGAGGCTCAACCTGCTTGCAAGCGAAGGAAGCGGGAAGCATAAGCATGGCGGCGAGTGCTATCTCGCGCCTACTGACTGATCAGAGTGATAAAAATTTCTGCTTTGGATGTTGCGATTTTAAAAAGGCGCAGGATTCAGAATTATTGCGCGGCTATTCAGCATACGATCCCGTTGCGGACGCGTTGTCTTGGTCAACCACCGGCAGTACTTTAAAAACATTCGGCCTGCGGTTTCCTTGCGGTTCGCCGTCTTTCGACAGCAACAGGAGCCGGACCACCGCAGGCCTAGCCAATTGGGTCACCGTCAACCTGTCGCCCTTTGCATCCCGTGTTAGCAGGAGAGCATTGAACGTCAGTCGACTCGCCATCTGACAATCCGATCTTAGCCGAGTCGTTCTTGGACGACTTGATCCTGATCAAGTTTGATCCGGATTACGTATATTCCCCGAATACAGACCAGCAGTTCGGTGGCCTAAAGTCGCCTGGCCATGCATGGAGGCCGGCGATGCAGATACTGACCCAGCGCCAATCAGAAAGCGATGTCCTGCTGCGGGCCAGCGCCGGGCAAACATTGTTCTGGGAGGGCGATACCTGCACACATGTATATGAGTTGCATAGCGGAATCGTGCGCGGCGTCAGCATATCGAAAGACGGCGAACGGCAAGTTACAGCTTTCTTCTTTGCAGGCGACCAGATTGGCATTCCGGTAACCCCGACGTACCGATATTCGGCCGAACTGGTCACGCCGGTAAGCTATTTCCGCCACCACCATAACCGCTGGTGCGACGTGATGATCGACAATTTCCGGCGCGACGGGCATTTGCTGCAATCGATCTGGGCCGAACAGGATCCTGTATTCAGGCGCGGTATGCTGATCGGTCGGAACGGCGCGCTTAACCGGGTCGCGGCTCTCTTGACATTGATCATCAACCGATTGGAGCCATGCGGGCAGGGGCTAAAATTCCCGCTGCCGCAAATCGACATCGCGTCTTATCTAGCTGTAACGCCGGAAACGGTGTGCCGAGCGCTCAAGCAATTGCGCAAGGCGGAAATCATCGACATGCCGTCACACGACCGGCTGATCATCCGCGATTTTGACCGGCTGGAACAAGCCGCGCATAGCCCGCTCGCCTAATCAGCGCCGTTCAACCCGGGCGCCGTCTGTGATCTTTTCACTTGGGTGCAGGATCACCATCGCAGCTTTGTTAACGCCGCCGAGTAGCTCTGCCCGTTCGTCGTTCATCCGCCCGATTTCGACCGGCACCACTTTTGCGCGACCATTTTCAACTGCGAACACCGCCCATTTGCCCTTGTTGCGAAACAATGCGCTGACTGGCAGTTGCAGGGCGTCGGGGCTTTCCCAATCAACCGCGCGGATAAGGACGCGGTAGCCATGGCCGAGCTTGCTCCACAACGCGGGCGGGTCGGTTATTTCAATGATAACATTGACTCGCTGTTCTTCTACGCCAAGCGCCGAAATCTTGGTGAAGCCAAAAGGTTCGATGCGCCGGATGCGTCCGTTGAGCGGTTTTGCGCTGCCCCAATTATAGATAAGCACGCGCGCTCCTGGTTGTAGTCGCACCGCGTCGGCGGAGAGCAGGTCGCTGACGATTTCCAGATCGGCCGGGTTGCCGATCTCGATCAACGGCGTGCCTGCTGCCACTACTGTTTCGCTTTCTTGCGGCAATCGTATCACTGAGCCGCTGACCGGCGAGTGGACTTCGAGCGCCCTGCCACCCCTTTGGCTTTCCGGGGTGACCAGATTGGCGCGTGCGGCATCGCGGTCAAAACGCGCAGCCTCGGTCGAGCGAACCGCCTCTGAATAGGCTGCGCTGCCTTGCGCGACCGACGCATTGGCGCGATCGAGCGCAGCGCGCGTGGCAAAGCCGCGGTCGAACAGCGCCTTCAATCGCCTCTGCTCCTGCACAGCCAGGTCGCGCGCGGCCTGTGCCTGTTCTATGCGCATCGCTGAGGAAGCAATCAGCGCGTCAAGCGACTGAATTTGCGCACGGACGCGCGCTTCGTTCCGGCGATCGAGGAAATCGGGGTCCAAAGGGGTGATACGGGCAACGACGGTCCGGCCTTCAACCACCCGGTCCCCCGCCTCCAGTTCGGTCCGCATTAAACGCCCGTTGATCGGGGCAGAGATGACGTACAGATCATGGACCCGCGCAAAGTGCTGGCAGATATCGGGCCTTTGATCGAGCGTCCGAAGCAACGGTAATCAAACGGGGGCGGATTTGGCCGTGCGCAATCCAAACCCATATGCTTCGGTCAGCAGCGAAATAACTTCTGCATCGCTGGTCTGCGTAAAATCCCGATAAAAGGCTCCAACAGCGCCAAACGGTTCGTATGTCTCAAGGCATATCACCTCATCGCATTCGGAGCCCAGATCAGCCATCACCGATGGCGGTGCAACCGGGACAGCGAGAACGAGCCACGCCGGGTCGTTTTTGTTCGCACCGCGCAACGCTGCCTTCATCGTGCCACCCGTCGCGATGCCATCATCAACGACAATGACAGTGCGACCCTTGATGGCAACAGGTGGATGGTCTCCGCAATAGACTTCGCGCCGCCGTTCGATCTCTTCCAGCTGGCGGCGCATTTCTTTGCGGATATATTCGGGGCTTGGGGCCAGTTGCCGTACGATGTCCTCATTGAGCACCAGTTGCGGGCTGGCGCCGTCGACCACCGCGCCGATACCTAGTTCCTCATATCCCGGCGCCCCGATTTTGCGTACGAAAAGCAGATCGAGCACTGCGTCGAGCGCTTTCGCTACCTCGAATGCCAAAGGAACCCCGCCGCGTGGCAACGCAAGAATGACCGGGTGATCGGCTGCGAATCGGGAGAGCCTTCGGGCCAATTTTCGACCAGCATCGCGCCGGTCCTCAAACGGGTAATCGTGGTCGAACATCGTCATATCTCCGTTTCTGCGTGCCGTGTGAAGTGTTTCGCAAACCAGTTGCTCGCATGCGCGATAACCTGATCAAGCGTACCAGGCTCCACGAACAAATGACCTGCACCCGGGACGATCAAGATTTTTTTCGGACAGGTCAGAGCCATGAACGCCTCTTGATTGAGCGTGATCACCGGCCCATCGAGGCTGCCGACCAAAAGCAATGTAGGTGCGCGGACAAGCGCAAGTGCCTGTCTGGCTAAATCCGGCCTCCCGCCGCGCGAGACAATCGCGGCAATTTGCGTGTCGTCTGCAGCAGCGACCAAGGCCGCTGCGGCACCGGTGCTGGCTCCGAAATAGCCAATAGGGAGGAGGCTCAGTTCGGGCTGTTGCCGCGCCCATTTCACAGCTGATTTCAGGCGATCCGCGAGCAGATCAATATCGAAGACATTCCGGCGATCCTGCTCCTCACCCGGGGTCAGCAGATCCAGCAAAAGCGTCGCCTGCTTACGCGCGCGCAGCGCTTGCGCCACATGATTGTTGCGCGGGCTAAGCCGCCCGCTACCACTGCCATGGGCGAAAATGACGAGTCCGGTCGCATCCGGTGGCACCCCCAGCAAAGCGCGCTGCTGGTTCGGGCCGACAAGTACCTCAGATGGTCCAATATTAATCTGCGAAGCCATCACATCAAAGTCCGAATGGATAGGTTTCAGGTGCGCCATGCGGCTTTTCATGGCCGAGTGGCGTGATAGCCTTGGTTCGTTCAAACCAGACATAGGCATCGAATTGATCCGCCAGAACCGCCTCGAAATAATGGCTAAGCAGTTCTGTTTCGGGGCGGTAGACGACGCCGATGGCCCTTTCGAGCAGGGGCTCGCGCAGGATATGCGCAAGCGATTGCCGCTTGCGACCGCGCCAGTCGGTTAGCGTGCGGGCAAGGCCAGTCTGGCGGAAGGCGTGTTCATAGCTATCAGGTCGTGCCGGACGCACAGTCTTTACCTGCATATCCGCGCCCCAGTCGCTTGCTGCGGCAACGGTTCCGGTGTCGGTGCCAAAGCCGATCAGCACGGCGTCGTCGCCATAGGCCACGCGGCAAAGTTGGCCAATGTTGAACTCGCCGTTCCACCCCATCGTAGTCGCCGAGGCATCACCTATGTGCGAATTATGCGCCCAGACAATTGCCTTGGTGCCAACTCCGCGATGCGCAATCACTGCCTGTAATGTGCTGAACATATGCCGGTCGCGCAGATTCCATGACGTAGCCCCGCCTTCATAGATGGCACGGTAATAGCGTTCAGCTTCGCGCACGATTCGGGCATTTTGAGCGGCATCGAACCAGGATTCGCCATCTTCTGCCAAATAGCCCAAGCGCTTGTCGAGAAGCGAATGAAGTTGCTCAACCGCTTTCACCTCGCAGCCGGGTCGCTCGCCGCTCACAACCGCACGGCCATATTTCGCCGGTTCATCCTGCCACGGCGTTAGGCAACCATAGCGCCAGCGCGCCATTGCTGCCTCTTGGGGGTCGACCTTGTCGAGATAGGTCAGGACTGAATGGATCGACTCGCTGAGACTATAGACATCAAGCCCGTGAAACGAAGCCTTGGCTCTGTCGGGCTGGTCTTCATTATAGTGCCGCATCCAGTCGGCAAAGGCGAGCAGCTCTGCGTTGCGCCACATCCATGTCGGGAAACGAACAAAGCCTTCCCCCCGGCGAGGTCGTTTTTCATGGTGGCGGACATAGCCATCGATCCGCGCCGCATCGGGCCAATCCGCCTCGACGGCGACTACCGTAAAGCCGTGATGCTCGATCAGCCGCCGACTAATGGCCGCCCGCGCGTTATAGAATTCGGACGTACCGTGCGTTGCCTCGCCCAGCAACACGATCTGCGCATCGCCGAAACGGTCAAAAAACTGCCCGAACTCGTCCGACTGTTCGGGCGGCGGCAAAGGCTCTGCATATTGACGCAAAGCTGCGATCAGCCGGGCAGAGGCCATTCGCTTGGGGGTATCTTGCAATGAAATATGGCCCACGACGCACTCCTGTCGATGAAGCGGGAAGCTATTGGAGCACGACAATATGCAATTTTGGATAGAAGCGGCATCCGGTAGTTTGCGTATCTGTCGACCATTGGCACACCGTACGCAGAGTTACGGAGTTAGGCCGATAGAGGGCAGCACTAGCAATCTGCGCAAAGGAGATTGTGCGGTGATGCACGAGCAACCACATGTCCGGTTTGTGCGTTGGTTTGATGAAATCGGCATGGACGATCTCAATCTTGTGGGCGGTAAAAATGCCTCGCTTGGCGAGTTGGCGGAGGCTTTGCACGACCGGATCAAAGTACCGGAGGGCTTTGCTATTACGGTTGAAGCCTTGCGTGGCAAACTGCCGGCATGCCCTAGAAATTGGTGACGATGATCTGGTTGTTGCCAATGGTGGGTCCAAACTGGTTTTTTACGCGCATCAGAACATGCTGGATATGACGGTTTCGTAATAGCCGATTATGGCTCTCACCGCGTTGGCAGTTTTACACGCGATATTCTGGAACTGGAGGCTATCAATCCAGCCA
>JANPKN010000285.1:0-9533 GCA_031426075.1 Sphingomonadaceae bacterium | reverse complement strand
TCTTCCTCACAATCGAAAACCTGCGCGGGGCCAGTGAATGTCAACCGGTCCATGCCCGCCACCTTCACAATTGCGCCTTCAGGAGCCAGAGTCCCGCGCAGTCCAACCACACCGCCCGTAGGTGTAATCGGTGCCGTGGCTGGATAAATGACCTTCTGGTTCGGGTTCCAAGTGATTTCTTCGATATTCTCGCCAAGTGTCTTGCCGGTAACGGTCATGCACTCACCGAACAATAGTCCCTCATCCAACAAAGACTTCATCAACATATACACACCGCCCGCATCGTACATGTCGCGCGCAACAAATTGCCCGCCAGGTTGCAGGTCGGCCATATAGGGTGTTGTCTTGAACGCCTCAGCTACATCAAACAGATCGAAGTCGATGCCGGCTTCATGTGCCATTGCGGGCAGATGCAATGCCCCATTGGTTGACCCGCCTGTGGCTGCAACAATTCTTGCCGCATTTACAAATGCTTCTCGCGTACATATGTCACGCGGCCTGATGTTTCTGGCGAGCAGTTCCATGACCTGAACACCCGCCGCATGCGCGATCTGGTCCCGTGTGGAATATGGCGCTGGCGCCATGTTGCTGTTCGGCATGGAAAGTCCGATGGCTTCACCGACACATGCCATGGTGTTTGCGGTATACTGTCCACCGCACGCGCCATGCCCCGGACAGGCAACGCGTTCTAGTTCCTCAAGTTCGGACAGCGGGCACGCACCCGCCGCATATTTACCAACGATTTCAAACACATCTTTTACCGTGACGTCCTTGTCATGGTAGCGTCCCGGCAGAATTGAGCCGCCATAGACGAAGATAGAAGGCACGTTCAGGCGCAGCATCGCCATCATCATACCGGGCAGCGATTTGTCGCAACCGGCAAACCCAACCAGCGCATCATAACAGTGGCCACGCACGGACAACTCAACGGAATCGGCAATGACTTCGCGACTGACAAGTGAGGATTTCATACCCTGATGGCCCATGGCAATGCCGTCAGTCACCGTTATTGTATTGAAACGACGTGGCATACCGCCGCCCTGCTCCACACCTTTACGCGCAATATCGGCTTGAGCATCCAACGTGGTATTACAAGGCGCGCTATCATTACCCGCTGATGCAATCCCGACAAATGGCCGCGCGATTTCTTCGGCGGTCAGGCCCATCGCGTAATAATAACTGCGATGTGGCGCGCGTTCAGGACCGACCGATACATGGCGGCTTGGCAATTTGGATTTGTCGAATTGGTTTGGCATCGTGAACTCCGTTTCAAGGCGCGCTTTAAGTTTTTTATGCCTGCAAGCCAAGCTGTTCCGAAACAAAATGACTCATATCTGACAGGACACGCGCATATCTTGCTTGTCCAGCGGGATTACCCGATAAATCTTGGCGCATTTCGATGCCGATATAAGGGATATTATTGAACTCGGCGTGTCGGTTCATTGTCGCATTCAACACCTTGCCCGAATAGGGTAATTGATCGCCAACAAGATATCCTGCGCCTTCCAGAAATGGAATCGCGAGCTTCGATGCCGTTTCTTGTGCATTATACAAAACGCCCACTTCCCACGGCCGCGCCTCGTTTGGTTTGCTCTGCAAGGCTGGTGTGTAGCTGTGGAGAGACAAGATCAGTGTGGGACGATGTTCGGATAGCAACTGCTGCAAATGGCCATGATAGGGCCTGTGAAAGCGTTCTAGCCTCGCTTCTTTTTCGACTGGACCAAGTGCGTTGCCCGGAATGGCCAAACCATCGCTTTCGACTGGAATGGCGGCTGCGTCATGCTCGTCACGGTTCAGGTCAACAACTAAGCGGGAATACGCACCAAGAAACGCCGCAAACGCGTCGTCCTGCGTGATTAAGCGGGCAACTGCGGCAACGCCAATATCCCACGCAATATGCGCGCCGAGAAACGATGGGTCGATACCCAGATCAATATCGTCGGGGACGCGGTTTGACGCATGGTCGCCAATAATGAGGAGACCGCCTTTTTGGGGTGTTCCCAACAGTTCGAACGGCGCGTCGCTCATCGTAGCGTCGTCGCGATGGACCACCAATCAGGATCAAGCGTAGCTCTCGCCGCCTTCAGCGTCGCGGCATCTTCAAACATCCCGAAACAGGTAGCTCCAGAGCCTGACATGCGTGCAAAAGCTGGATTTGCGCGCGAAAGACACTTCAAGATGTCATTGATAACTGGACAGATTGCAGCAGCGATTGGCTCAAGGTCATTTTGGCCTGTGACCGCAGCATCCCACATATTTCCGTGATCGATTTTACCCCCGTCAACGCCGTTCCAAGCCTTGAATATCTCTGCGGTAGAGACGGACTGAAGCGGGTTAACCAGTAACATGTGCCGAGCGGTGATGGCGCTATCGTCCAAAAATTCGAGCGTTGTTCCAGTGCCGGTGCCAAAGCTTGATCGGCTGAAAACACATGCAGGAATGTCGGCCCCTAGGGGAGCGAGGATGTCGGCCAACGTCTGCTCGGAGGTATCTAGGCCCCATAGCCGGTTGAGAAGCCGTGCTGTGGCCGCCGCATCCGCCGACCCACCGCCGATACCAGAAGCAATCGGAAGTTGCTTGTTGAGCTGGATCATGGCGCCTTGCGTCACACCAAAATGCGATTGCAACAACACCGCTGTCTGCAGTACGAGGTTGCTCGCATCTGCCGCGAGGCCGCTCCCAAATGGCCCGCCGATGTCGAGCGTCAGCCGATCAGATACACTCGCGTGCAGAATGTCACCATGCTGCGCAAACGCAAACAAAGTCTCGATGTCATGATAGCCATCTGCCCGCCGCCGCCGGATGTGCAGGGCAAGGTTTATTTTTGCAAAGGCAACTTCAGATTGATCCACGTTTAGCCTTTAGATGCAGCCGTCCACCGAACGTCGCCCAAGATCACATATTGGGGTAATTCGGCCCACCACCGCCCTCTGGCGTTACCCAATTGATATTCTGGTTCGGGTCCTTGATATCGCAAGTCTTGCAATGGACGCAGTTTTGGGCGTTAATCTGATAGCGGGGGTCTTTGCCCTCCTCTTCAATCCACTCATATACGCCCGCCGGGCAATACCGCGTAGAAGGGCCGGCAAATTCCATGAACTCGCTGTTTTTCTGCAAGTCCATGTCCTTGACCTGCAAATGAACTGGCTGATCCTCGGCGTGGTTGGTATTCGAAAGGAACACCGACGACAGGCGGTCAAAGCTGAACACGCCGTCAGGCTTCGGATACTCGATGCGGTGCACCGCTTCCTTCCGCTTGAGCGCCTTGTGGTCCGGATGATGCTTCATGGTAAATGGCATGCGTATGCCAAAATTCTCTAACCACATGTTGACGCCAGCAAGCATGCTTCCGAAGACATTGCCATATTTCTCTACCAGCGGCAGGACATTGCGAACCATCCGAAGCTCTTTGTAAATCCAGCTATTTTCATAGGCGGACTGATATGACGTCAATGCATCATGCTCCCGGCCTGCAGCCAAAGCTTCAACAGCGGCATCGGCGGCCAACATGCCAGACTTCATCGCGGTATGCGTGCCCTTGATACGCGGCACATTCACGAAACCTGCTGAGCAACCGATGAGCGCACCACCGGGGAACGCTAGTGTCGGAACAGACTGCCAGCCACCGTCGCTGATTGCCCGTGCGCCATACGATACGCGGCGACCGCCAGCAAGAATCTTCTTCACCTCGGGATGTGTTTTCCAGCGCTGAAACTCTTCAAAGGGTGACAGATAAGGGTTTGAATAATTGAGCCAAACAACAAAGCCCAAAGCCACCTGATTGTTCGCATGGTGGTACAAAAACGCGCCGCCATTGGCGTCGGTCAACGGCCAGCCTTGGCTGTGGATCACACGGCCCGCAGAATGCTGCTCTGCCGGAATGTCCCATAATTCTTTGATACCGATCCCATAAACCTGCGGCTCACAATCCTTATCGAGCGCAAATTGTGGCTTCAGCAATTTGGTCAGGTGCCCGCGAACACCTTCAGCGAAAAAGGTGTATTTCGCATGCAATTCCATGCCGGGCATATAATCATGTTTATGACTGCCATCGCGAGCAACGCCCATGTCGCCTGTCGCAACGCCCCTTACCGAACCATCTTCATTGTAGAGGATTTCGGCAGCAGAGAAGCCGGGAAAAATTTCGACGCCCAGATTTTCGGCCTGTCCGGCCAACCAGCGGCACACATTGCCAAGTGAGCCCGTATACGTGCCCTTATTGTGCATGAACCCGGGCGTCAGAAAATGCGGAATGTTGAACTTGCCGGTCTTTGTCAGAATCCAATGCTGGTTGTCATTCACTGGCGTATCGGCAAGCGGACAGCCCATATTGCGCCAGTCGGGCAGCAGCTCGTCAAGCGCCTTGGGATCTATAACCGCACCGGACAGAATATGCGCGCCAACCTCTGATCCTTTTTCCAGGATGCAGACGGATGTCTCAGGCGACAATTGTTTTATGCGGATAGCGGCCGAAAGTCCTGCTGGCCCAGCGCCAACAATAACAACGTCATAGGGCATCGACTCGCGTTCACTCATTGCCTTTATCCTTTACCCGGCATGTAATTCAGGCCATCCCGATATTTGAACAGCTTGTGGAAATTGCCATGCCAAGCAATTGACCCCGCCGTCAACTGGTGACTGAAGGGATTTATGGAGGATCGGGGAGAAACTGCCGCATTTGCTGTGATTGAATCGCTGACTGGCTGGTGGGAACTTGCTGGATTGGATTCGGCTGTAGGTGACGAAGCCGTAAATTTGCTGGCGGATCACACCCCGGAAACGGCTCCGAGCGCCACCACAACTGCTGCTCCCGCCAAAAAGCTTGCTGAACAGCCTGCCGCGCCTTCTATTGCGTGGCCGATGGATGTGGAGACGCTCCGCGAAATGGTTCAAAGCGGCGCTCCCCTGCCCGGCAATGCCTATGGCCCAGTACGTGTCGCGCCGATCGGTCCCCATATTTGCGAGATAATGGTCATTTCGGACCTGCCGGATGTATCGGACGTGCAGGAAGCGCAGGTTGTTGCAAATGCTTCTCTGCTGCATCGAATGTTAGCCGCTGTCGGAGTTGATTCAGCCAATACTTTTCGCACATGGCTGGCGACGACCCTACCATCTACCGGCGAAGTGCCAGAACGAGATCTGCCCGAGCTTGCCGCATTTATGTTGCATCAGATAAAGTTGATCAGACCCAAGGCCATAGTGATACTCGGTTCGTCGGCATGCATGGCTCTGTTGGGCGAAGAACTCATGAATGCGCGTGCAGAGTTACGGAATATTAATCATGATGGCCTCAACATAACAACGTTGACTACATTTCATCCGCGAACCCTCATCGCGCAGCCTGCAACGAAAAAGCAGGCCTGGAAGGATTTGCAGATGTTTGCGAAAAGGGCGGTCCAGTGAGCAGCAGAACGCATAAGATGAAATGGCTGGCCGTTGCGCTTGCTTGGTCTCCCTTCGCAGCGGTGCAGGCGAATACGAGCGACGGGGCTCGTGCCATAATGTCATCTCAACCGGCGCCCACGGTTCTTGCTGCAAAAGACAAAGCAGCGTTTGCAGCGATTTACGATGCCATTCGCGCGGAAAAATGGGACGATGCTTCACGCATGATCGATGCCGCGCCACCGGGTCCGATGTCGGCCATGGCGCGCGCCGAGCTTTATGTTGCACCAAACAGCCCTAAGGCTGAGGCCGCTCAGCTACAGGCATTGTTGGAAACGGCACCATATCTGCCGCAGGCTGAACAATTGGCGACCATGGCGCGCAAGCGTGGTGTTGAACTCGTTCCCAGTCGGCCCGGTATCCGCCGCTTTTCCTGGCTAGGCGGCGCGCCCAAACGGGATTTGCCCGCAAGCAAGGCAAGCGACAGCATTCGCGCCGAGTTACAGGTGTTCATTAAAAATGATCAGTCCTTCGCGGCTGAACAGTTTTTGGAAAGCAAGGCGGCCGAGCTATCTCCCGAAGCGCTAACTGAACTGCGCTACCGTGTCGCTTGGTCCTATTATATTGAAAATGACGACGCCTCTGCAAAGCGTGTCGCCACCGTTGCGCAAATTGCAGGTGGAGATTGGGGCACGCAGGCGGCATGGGTGCATGGCCTCGCCTCATGGCGACTTGGTGAATATGCAACTGCTTATGACGCGTTTGACTATGTCGCCCGCTTGGCGTCGAATGACGATTTGAAAGCCGCCGGGCTTTTTTGGGGCGCGCGCGCGGCAATGGCAGCCAAGCAACCGCAGCATATTCAGTCCAAGATGCAAAAGGCGGCTCAACTGCCCGAAACCTTTTACGGTCTACTCGCGAGTGAAACGCTGGGTATGGAGCCAATCGCGCGCAAGGCGGCTAAAATGGCCAAGCTGGATTGGGCAAGCTTAAAGGATCAGCAGAACGCGATCCTGGCGGTGTCCTTAGCAGAAATCGGTCAGAACAAATTGGCGGATGAGGCGTTGCGGCATCAGGCGAAAATCGGCGATGCGCGGCAACATGCTAACCTCGCACAATTGGCAGGATCGTTGAACTTGGCATCGACGCAATTCTGGTTTGGCCATTATGGCCCCTCGCGTGACCAGAGCAATGCCATGGCCCGTTATCCAATGCCTAATTGGGAACCAACCGGTGGCTGGCGCGTCACACCGTCCCTTGTTTACGCTCACGCTTTACAGGAATCGAATTTCCGCACCGATGTCATCAGCCCCGCCGGTGCACGCGGCCTGATGCAGGTTCGCCCCGGAACTGCACAGGACATGGCACGCGCACGTAACGCGCCGTTCACCGCTGCCGAACTCGACCGCCCAGCGGTTAATCTGGAATATGGGCAGTCCTATCTTGAAAAGCTGCGTGACCTGCCCGCAACGGGCGGACTGCTGCCGAAAGTGATCGCTGCCTATAATGCCGGACCGACGCCGTTAACACGCTGGAACAGCGAAGTGCGCGACAATGGCGATCCGTTGCTGTTCATAGAATCCATCCCTTATTGGGAAACGCGCGGTTATGTCGCGATCATTTTGCGCAATTACTGGATCTATGAGATGCGCGAGAACAAGGCGTCGGGGAGCCTAAAGGGCTTGGCCCAATATATGTGGCCTAAATTTCCGGACTCGAATGGCACCGTTACCGCATGCCGTGTTTCAGGAGGCTCCATTGCCGCTCGATGAAGATAGGACGTTCAAGCCCGTTAACATCGCCCTTTTGACGGTGTCTGATACGCGTGGGATCGAAGATGACAGCAGCGGTAATATTCTCGCCGAACGCATAATAACCGCGGGACACAGGATCGCTGACCGGGCCATATTACGTGACGATACCGCGTTGATCACCGCACGGCTACATAACTGGATTGATGACGATCAAATCGACGTCGTGATTTCCACTGGTGGCACGGGATTAACCGGACGCGACGTGACGCCTGAGGCATTGGACCGGGTCAAGACCAAGGAAATCCCGGGCTTTGGCGAACTGTTCCGCTGGTTGAGCTTCGCAAGCATAGGCACGTCTACCATTCAGTCGAGAGCCTGCGCCGTGCTTGCCCGTGGGACGTACATCTTCGCTCTTCCTGGATCCAACGGCGCAGTAAAGGACGGCTGGGATCAGATATTGGTTCACCAACTCGACAGCCGCCACCGCCCCTGCAATTTCGTCGAACTAATGCCACGCTTACGCGAAGTGTAGTTTGTTCTTTATTTGTTCCGCACCTTATGCAATAATCACAGGGTGCAAAGTCCATCTCATCCCGATTTAACAAAAGGCCGAGGCTCGCCCGATAATGTTGTGCCAACTCGGTTCAATTTAAATGAACGCGTGTCCGACGGCGATTGGATGGATGCGCGCGAAGAACTGGATGGTGGTCGGCCACCAATCAAAACAACGGTCACCGAAGAATTCGCCAAGTCCATCCTCTCGTTTAACAGCTCCCCAGACCTCCCGTTTGACCGTTCAGTCAACGCTTATCGTGGTTGCGAACATGGCTGCGTTTATTGTTTTGCGCGACCAACACATGCGTATCATGATCTGTCACCCGGCCTTGATTTCGAAAGTCGTTTGTTCGCAAAGCCGAATGCTGCCGAGATATTGCGCAAAACGCTGGCCAAGCCCGGTTACAAGCCAGCAACGATAGCAATCGGCACGAACACCGATCCCTATCAGCCAATCGAACGCACATATCGGATTACCCGGTCCATATTGGCGTTGATGGTTGAAACATCGCATCCAATAGTCATCACGACGAAGTCGGCGCGCGTGATTGAGGATATCGACCTGTTGTCGCAACTCGCTGCCAAGCAGCTGACCGGAGTTGCGATTTCAGTGACCTCGCTCGATGCGAAAATGGCACGGACGTTGGAACCGAGGGCCTCATCGCCCATGACGCGGCTTGCGGCCGTGCGAAAACTGGCGGACGCGGGCATTTATGTGCATGTCAACATTTCGCCGATCATCCCGGCGGTGACGGACAATGAGATTGAGGCTATTGCCGCTGCCGCTGCCGACCATGGCGCGTCGAGCATCAGCTGGATACCCATTCGCTTACCGCATGAAGTCGCGCCCTTGTTCCGTAGCTGGTTAGACGTCCATTTTCCCGACCGCGCGTCAAAAGTCATGAACTTGATCCGCGACATGCGTGGGGGCAAGGACAATGATGCCGAATTTTTCTCACGCATGAAAGGGCAAGGCCCGTGGGCCGACCTCATTCGGACACGCATAAAAATAGCCAAGAAGCGGCATGGGCTCGACAGCTCAAAATGGAATGTGCGCAGTGATCTGTTTGTGCCACCCAATCTCGACGGCCAACTCAGCCTGTTTTAAGCGAATTTGGTGCCGTTATTTTCTAGTGGTTTGAACCGGATTAGACGACTTGTCTGGACAGCGGCTTGTCGGTTTATGACGGCGATTTGGTAGTCCGGATCTGTCACCATCTCGAGGAACGCGGCACTATTCGGGTAATAAGCAATGAATGCAGAGTCCCAATGTCGGTCCTCTGGACCAATCACCATAGCTTCCATACTTCCGCGCCAGATAATGCTACCCCCTACCCGCGCGAATATTGGCCCGCTGGCCTTGCCATATTCCTGATAGGCCCGCTCACCGCTCCATTGATGCCCGGCATTTGGATGATCCGCAGGGTAATTCGCTATAGCGTTGAACTTCAACAGGTTGAGCATGTTGATGGGCACGTCGCGCGGCAGTGATTTGAACAAGTCAAATGCCGCGCGGCTTGGGTCGATATAGCTGTCCGGCATTATCAATCTTCCAGCACAAAATCTTTGAATTGCTGGCGCAGCGCTACTTTCTGGATTTTGCCTGTGCCGGTATGTGGAAGTTCATCCACAAACAACACCCGGTCGGGCATCCACCATTTAACGATACGTTCTGCGAGATAGGCCTTCACTGTCGCCTCATCGACTTCAGCGCCGGGCTTTTTCACCGCAACCAACACAGGCCGCTCATCCCATTTTGGGTGCGCGATGCCGATGGCGCCTGCCTCCGCAATGCCAGGGCAACCAACGGCGATATTCTCAAGCTCGACTGAACTGATCCAC
>JANPKN010000284.1:0-2480 GCA_031426075.1 Sphingomonadaceae bacterium | reverse complement strand
GATCTGGGCAACAATGTCACCCTAAATGTCTGGGCCGATGCTGCGAAATATCTGGAGGCTAAGCCTGAACAGATTGCCGCGCATCGCGCCTTGGTTGATGAATCGTTATTGCTGTTCGGTTCAAAACATTTTGACCGCTATGAATTCCTGCTTGGCCTGACCGAGGAGCTTGGCGGCATTGGTCTTGAGCATCATCGCAGTTCGGAAAATACGCGTGAGACCGATTACTTCGTCGAGTGGGATGACAACATGTCCGAACGGGGTCTGTTGCCGCATGAATTGATCCATAGCTGGAACGGCAAGTTCCGCCGTCCGGCGACAATGTGGACACCCGATTACTCCACGCCAATGCGCGATAATCTGCTTTGGGTCTACGAAGGACAAACAAGCTATTGGGATTTGGTCCTTGGCGCCCGTTCCGGCCTGCAATCCAAGGAAATGGTGCTTGCCGAATGGGCCAAATATGCCGGATTTTACGCTGAACAACCCGGCCGTGCTTGGCGCTCGGTTGAAGACACCACGCATGACCCGATCTTCGGCGCTCGCAAAGCCAAGCCCTTTGCAAGCCAAGCACGCGGTGAAGATTATTATAACGAAAGCTCATTAATCTGGCTCGATGCCGACATGACTATTCGCCAATTATCCAAAGGCACCAAGTCGCTCGACGATTTTGCCAAGGCCTTTTTTGGGGTGCGCGATGCTGATTGGGGCGTTCTGACCTATGACTTTGACGAAGTCGTCCGAATATTGAACGCGGTGCAGCCTTATGATTGGGCGAAGTTTCTCGACACCAAATTGCGCCAGCCAGGCCAGCCAGCGCCGCTCACAGGCTTGCAAAAGGCCGGATACAAGCTCGTTTGGAAAGAAGAGCCCAACATCTTTGACAAGGAACTGATGAAGGAAGGTAATAATTTCAACCTCACCCACTCGCTTGGAATAACGTTGAACAAGGATGCGACGGTTACGTCGGTTTTGTGGAACAGCCCCGCGTTTAAGGCAAATATTGTTAGTGGCGCGAAGATCATTGCCGTGGATGGCTATGCCTATTCAAAGGACGGCCTGACTAATACCATCAAGACTGCGAAAGACAAGAAAACGCCCGTTCGGCTACTCGTCGAACGCAACAAACGATATGAACAAATAGACATCGCCTATTCGGGCGGTTTGCGCTATCCGCACCTCGAAGCCACAGGCCAAGGTGAGACGGCAATTGACCGTTTGCTGAGCCCGCGGCGGACCAAGTAATAACAACGTGAAAGCATTCTCCCATGCGTATTGACCTAATTCCGGCGGGTGACGATGTACCCAATAGCCTTAACGTCCTTATCGAAGTGCCCATTGGCGGCGAGCCAGTGAAATATGAATTCGACAAGGCGTCAGGCGCGCTGTTCGTGGACCGCTTCTTGCACACGCCAATGCGTTACCCAGCCAATTACGGCTTTGTACCACACACCTTGGGCGAAGATGGCGATCCCCTTGATGCGCTTGTCGTCGCGCGTTCGCCAATCATTGCCGGTGCAGTGGTAAAGTGTCGCCCGATTGGCGTGCTAATGATGGAAGACGACAAGGGCGGCGATGAAAAACTGCTTTGCGTTCCCGTGAATGAGACATTCCCATATTATTCTGATGTCGTGACCTACAAGGACATGCCGGAAATCGTTCTCCAGCAGATAGAGCATTTCTTCACGCACTATAAAGATCTGGAGCCCGGAAAATGGGCGAAGCTGAACGGCTGGGGTGACGAAAAGGACGCAAAGCGTATTATCCTGGAATGCGTCGAACGTGCGAAGGAACAAGGCATATGAAACGAATTGCGCTGGTAGGCTTGACGGTACTGGCGCTTTCGGCCTGTGCCACCCCCGAAACCCGCATCCGCACGGCGTTGATGGATGCGGGTCTTTCGCAACCCATCGCCGCGTGCATGGCCGACCGCATGGTTGACCGGCTTTCGCTTGTTCAACTCAACAAACTGAACGGCCTGAAAAAGCTGCGTGGGCAAGATATGCGCAAGGTGACCGTTGAGGAATTTCTACGGCGCACCCGCTCGCTGCAGGACCCCGAAATATTGGGCGTCGCAACATCATCAGGACTGATCTGCGCGGTGAAGGCGTAACCTTCACCGACCAGATTAGCTGAACGCTTTTACCAACATCGCAAACCACCCCTTGTCCGCTGCCACAGGTGCAGGCGGCGCGAAGTCTCCGCATTCCAGGCATTTGGCCTGAATACCTTTCGCACTTGTCAGCATGTCGAGGTCAGTCGCGACACGTTGTACGAACAGGCCTTGCTGCCATGCGGCAAGTGCAAATATGTCCATCGGCGCAGTTGCTTGTGCACGCTTGGGCATTAATCCCTGAAGCAGCGTTCCGGTAAAGCTGACTGGTGGTTCGATATACACCGCATGCCAATCATCGGATTTCAAGCCTGCCCGCTTTGCAGCCTCCGCAAGGGCATCATTCATGCTACCAGATCGGTCGACC
>JANPKN010000283.1:0-8464 GCA_031426075.1 Sphingomonadaceae bacterium | reverse complement strand
TGGCGCTTGGCAGGCTTGGCGGTGAAGCCCTGACCCACGCATCGGACCTTGACCTGATCCTGCTGTTCACGGGCGATCACCTTGCGGAGTCGGATGGACCGCGCGCTTTGGGCGCGACCCAATATTTCAACCGGCTGGCGCAGCGTGTCATTGCCGCGATGTCGGTGCCGACTGCATCAGGCGCGCTCTATGAAGTCGACACAAGGCTTCGGCCTTCCGGTGCAGATGGTTTGCTCTGCGCGTCGGTGAAAAGCTTTGACCAATATCAGCGGGAAAATGCGTGGACGTGGGAGCATATGGCGCTGACGCGGGCGCGCGTGCTCTTTGGTTCAACAGACGCGCGGGGCCAGGTTGCGGGCATTATCCTGGATGTCTTGAACTCGAAGCGCGACACGGCAAAGCTGCACAGCGACATCACAACCATGCGCAAGGAGATGGCCGCACATAAGCCACCAAAGGGGGATCTGGACGTCAAGCTGCTGCCCGGTGGTTTGGTCGACATGGAATTCATTATCCATGCGCTTCAGTTGCAGACACATGTCGGCATAAAGCCGCAGCTTGGCCCAGCGATTGACGCCTTGGTGGCTGCGGGGCATGTGCCCGCCGATTTTGCGAAGGCTTATGGTCTGATGGGGCGCTTGTTGGTCATGGTGCGGCTGATTGCACCCGATTGCGCCACGCCGGCCGAGGCGGCGCAGACGTTGATTGCGCATAGTCTTGGTTATGAGAATTGGGACGGCCTCATGCACGCGATTAGGGATTATCGCGGGGTTGTCATGGACCAGTGGCAAAGCCTATTTGGGCCGCGCGATTTTTAAAAAGGACCTAGAAAATGACCGATATCAATGACACGCTGCCCGACGTTACCGTTGCCGATAGCGCAGGCAATGCGGTCAATCTCGCGGCGCTGAAGGGGCCGTTTGTGCTCTATTTCTACCCCAAGGCAGACACGCCCGGCTGCACCAATGAGGCGAAGGACTTTACCGCACTGGCCGCCGAATTTGCGGCACTGAATTGTCCCGTCTATGGCATGTCAAAGGACAAGCCCGCCAAGCTCGCCAAATTTGCCGCGAAATATGAATTGAACGTCACTCTGCTGTCGGACGAAGCCAGCGACGCGACTGAGCAAATGGGGGCCTGGGTCGAAAAATCGATGTACGGCAAAAGCTATATGGGCATTGACCGGTCGACCTATCTGGTCGGCAAGGACGGCAAAGTGGCGGCTGTCTGGCGCAAGGTAAAGGTCAAGGACCATGCCGCCGAGGTTTTGGCTGCGGCAAAGGGTTTGTGATCGACCATTCCTCCCCATCGGCTTGCGATGGGGAGGGGGACCGTTCGCGAAGCGAATGGTGGAGGGGCCGCAACCTTAAAACCCCTCCGTCAGTCCGTTGGACTGCCACCTCCCCATCGCAAGTCGATGGGGAGGAATTCAAGAAAGTGCTTATGACCACCATCGCTCAAGCCTGCCGCACTGTCCTCACCACCGCTGATCCACAAGCCAAGGTCATGGCAGCACGCAAAGCGGCGCGCGATTGGCGGTTGGGGCGATTGGACCACGCCTTCGACGCTGACATGCCCGATTGGCCATCGCGTCCAGCGCAGCCTGAACTCTTGCCACCCGGACAAATGCCAAAGCGACGCAAGGGCGGAACCATCGCCAGCCGGGTCGCGATGCTGCACGCATTGGCGCATATCGAATTTGTCGCAATCGACCTCGCATTCGACCTGACCGGCCGTTTCGGCGCTGAGTTTCCGCGTGCCTTTGTCGATGACTGGATGAAGGTCGGCGCGGACGAAGCGATGCACTTCGTCCTGCTTGACCGGCGTTTAAAACAATATGGCAGCCATTATGGAGCGCTTCCTGCGCATGACGGGTTGTGGCAGTCAGCGTTTGAAACGCGGCTTGATGCGCTCGCTCGGCTCGCCGTGGTGCCTATGGTGCTTGAGGCGCGCGGGCTGGATGTGACCCCGTCGACAGTCGCAAAATTCGAGGCGGCGGGTGATTCGGTGTCGGCGCGCATCCTGAATCGGATATATAATGATGAGATTTCACACGTGTTAGCGGGAACAAACTGGTTCGAGGCGGGTTGTACAGAGCGTCAATTATTACCAAAACCTTACTGGAAAATACTGGTAAATCGGCACTTTAGTGGGGCTCTGAAGCCTCCATTCAACGACTCGGCGCGTTTGAGCGCCGGTTTGTCCCGCGATTATTACGCGGATGTTGCATTCGTTTGAGCCATCGGACACCACTCTGTTCATAAGGGGTGGGCAGATCAACTGTCTTGGTCAAAATCGGGGCTGCACCAAATATGGTGCGGGTCGCAACATAAGGTAATGACACATTATGGTATCCAGCGTTTTGGCTTCGCGCCAATCACTGATCCTGAAAGCTGCATCCGCGCTTGGCATCCTGGTCGCTGTTTCAGCCGCCACTCCCGCCCTCGCTAATTCGGCCGCCGCTTCATCCGACACTTTCCGTATTTCTCCCGAAGATTTTAAGGCAAACCAGACCGCCCTTGGCGTTTCGGACCCAGAATTCCGGGCACTCAATGACAGCTGGGGCCGCATCAATGGCGCCGTGACCAAGGTCGAAGTCGCCGTTCCTTCCATCAACCCTGTCGAGATCATGAAATTCTCCAGCGGTTATGGATATCGCAATGCACCAACACGTGGCGCCAGCCGCAATCACAAGGGCCTCGACATTCCCGGTCCAGTGGGCACACCAATCTTCGCAACAGCAGATGGCACCATCGGCCGCGCTGAATGGGTTGGCGGCTATGGCAAATTTGTTGAAATCAACCACGGCAACGCTGTTCAGACTCGTTATGGCCATTTGTCAGCGATGAATGTCTCGCCGGGCCAACGCATCCGCAAGGGCGAAATTTTGGGCTATATGGGCTCAACCGGCCGCTCCACTGGAAGCCATCTGCACTATGAAGTGCGCATCGCTGGTGAAGCGATCAACCCAATTGCCTTTCTCTCGCCACTGAAATCAGACCCGAGCGGAGCAAAATTCTTGCTAGCGTCGAAAACTGCTGATAACAAAGCTATCGGCGGTCCAGCTGAAGGCGAGTAAGCGGACAGGCTAACGCATCACCTTTGGGAGAGGGTGTAATCTTGGGGGCTGGCATCGGATACTTTGCCGCCCCTTTTCTTTAGGTGCGCCATGGCCTACATTAGCTCTATGACCGAAACTGAAGTCATTTCCATGACAGAGAATGCCGCGCGCCGCGTGGCCGAAATCGCGACCAAGCTGGGCAAAGACCCCGTGCTGCGTCTGTCGGTTGAAGGTGGCGGCTGTTCGGGCTTTCAATATCGCTTTGGCCTTGCGGAGTCGGTCGAGGCCGATGACATTCAAGCGCAGGGCGACGGTGCTTTGCTCGTGGTTGATCCCATCAGCCTCGACCTTGTGCGCGGGTCTGCGGTGGATTTTGTGGAATCGCTTGGCGGCAAAAGCTTCAAGGTCACGAACCCGCAAGCTCAGGCCGGTTGCGGCTGTGGATCGAGCTTTTCGGTTTGATGCGATAGCGCGCAGCCGCTAGGGCTGCAATATGCGTATCGCGACTTACAACATCAACGGCGTCAAAGCGCGCCTTCCCCGACTGCTTGAATGGCTTGAGGAAACGCAGCCTGATGTGGCCTGCTTGCAAGAGGTCAAATCACAGGACGAGGGCTTTCCCGTCGCTGAATTCGAGCGCGCTGGCTATGGCGCGATTTGGCATGGGCAGAAATCGTTCAACGGCGTTGCCATTCTCGCCAAGGGTACGCAGCCGGTTGAGGTACAGCGCACCTTGCCCGGTGATCCTTTGGACGAACATGCGCGCTATCTGGAAGCCGATGTTTTTGGCGTGCGCGTTGCCAGCATTTATCTGCCCAATGGCAACCCGCAACCGGGACCGAAATTCGACTACAAGCTGGCATGGATGCAACGGCTTTATGCCCGCGCAGCGGAACTGCTCGCGGCGGAAATACCAGCGGTGCTCGCCGGCGATTATAATGTCATTCCGCACGCGCATGACATCTGGGCCCCCGGAGCTTTGCTCGACGATGCATTGCGCCAACCGGAGAGCATTGCCGCATATCGCGCGTTGCTTGGCCAAGGCTGGACCGACGCGCTGGCAACGCACTATCCGCAAGGCGGGGTCTGGACATTCTGGGATTTTCAGGCGGGCGCATGGCAACGCGACCACGGCTTCCGGATCGACCATCTGTTGCTGAGCCCGGCGATTGCTGATCGCCTCACCAGCTGCGGCGTCGACAAGGAACATCGTGGCCGCGAAAAAGCCAGCGACCACGCGCCGACTTGGATCGAGCTGATTGACTAAAACAATTATTGTAGCGGTCGCTACATTTTGTTATGAAGGTTCTCCAGCTTTAGGAGGCCAATCATGACCTTGTTCCGCATTTTACTCATTGCCATCATGTCCGTCGTCGGCGCCTATACGGCCATCGTGGTCGCGAACCATGGCATGGGCCTTTATGCGGTGTTTTTCGGTGAGATGGCGGACATGACCTGGCGGGGACAGTTCAATCTCGACTTTTTATGCTTTCTGATATTGTCCGGAATCTATGTCGCGTGGCGCCACGAATTTTCGGCAGCGGGACTCGTTCTGGGATTTGCGGCCTTCAACCTTGGCGCGCCTTTTCTGGCGGGTTACCTGCTGATCGAAAGCTACCGAACCAAAGCCAACAGTGCAGCGCTCTTATTGGGCAGCGCACGGGCCGCGAACCGGCGCTAAAGCGCCTTGGCGTTAATGTCATCTAGGCCAATGCTTTTCAGGAACAGCATGCCCTCCATGCTGACCAGCAAACGCGCCGCATCAATCTCCAACTGGGCCGCGTTTTCCGACTTCAACTGAGCCTTGCCCCACTCCAGAAAGCCGCGACCGATTTGTTCGCCCACGCCCCGATAATAAGCGTCACCCATCGCCGCGCGCGCCGCCACCTGAAGCCAGATGCGCATATAGGGCCACAGGGCGTCTTCGAACAAAATGTCCGCAAACTGGCGGCGCAGCTCTTCCAACGGCAGCGGTTCGGCTGCAGACCGCTCGGAAATCAATTCCACCAACCGCGCCGAAATCTGTTCAAGCACTGCTGTGATAATGTGTGTTTTGTCAGTGAAATAATATAGCAGCATCCGGTCGCTGGTGCCCGCGGCCTTGGCCAACGGACGCAAGCTCGCTGCCGAAAGCCCTTCGGCCAGGACATAATCGGTCAATCGCTGGATAATTTCCGCGCGGCGGGTGTCGTTTTTCTTCACCACGACACCATAGCGCATCGCAACCGCATGGCAAAGTCGGCGGTGGTAACTGGACAGCGCACGTCGCAATCACTATCGGCTTGCCATGCCAGAATCCAAAACACACGCTCAACCTTCGGACTCCATCCTGATCATCGATTTCGGATCGCAGGTCACGCAGCTTATCGCCCGCCGCGTGCGCGAAGCCGGGGTCTATTCCGAAATCGCGCCTTTCAACAATGCCGAAGCAGCGTTCGCGCGGATGAAGCCCAAGGGCATTATCTTGTCGGGCGGCCCTGCGTCCACCACGCACACCGATTCCCCGCGCGCCCCGCAATGCGTGTTTGATAGCGGCCTTCCCATCCTTGGCATTTGCTATGGCCAGCAAACGATGATGATGCAGCTTGGCGGACATGTCAGTGAAGGCGAAGGCGGCGAATTTGGCCGGGCCTTCATCGAAGTCGAAAAGCCATGCGCCTTGTTCGACGGACTGTGGGACACTGGCGACAAGCATCAGGTGTGGATGAGCCACGGCGACAAGGTCACCAGCCTTGCGCCCGGCTTTGAAGTTGTCGCGACCAGCGACGGCGCGCCTTATGCCTTCATCGCCGACGAAACGCGGCAATATTATGGCATCCAGTTCCATCCCGAGGTTGTGCATACCCCCGATGGCGCGAAACTGATTTCCAGCTTTGTCCACAAGGTCTGCGGCCTGGCCGGTGACTGGACGATGGCCGAGTTCCGCGCGACGAAAATCGCCGAAATCCGTGCGCAGGTTGGTTCAGGCCGAGTGATCTGCGGATTGTCGGGCGGCGTTGACAGCTCGGTGGCCGCGATCCTCATCCACGAAGCCATTGGCGCGCAGCTTACCTGTGTGTTCGTCGACCATGGCTTGCTACGCATGAACGAGCGCGAACAGGTCGAAACGCTGTTCCGCGACCATTACAACATTCCTTTAGTCGTCGTGGATGCCGAGGAACGATTCATGGCGGGCTTGGCGGGCGTGACCGACCCGGAAGCGAAGCGCAAATTCATTGGCGCTGAATTCATCAATGTCTTCGACGAAGAAGCAAAGAAAATCGGCGGCGCGGATTTCCTGGCGCAAGGCACGCTTTATCCCGACGTCATCGAAAGCGTCAGCTTTACGGGCGGACCATCGGTGACGATCAAAAGCCATCACAATGTCGGCGGCTTGCACGCGCGCATGAACATGAAACTGGTCGAGCCATTGCGCGAATTGTTCAAAGACGAGGTGCGCGTATTGGGCCGCGAGCTTGGCCTGAATGACCAATTCGTCGGTCGCCACCCTTTCCCCGGCCCCGGCCTTGCAATCCGCATTCCCGGTGAAGTGACCAAGGAACGTTGCGATGTTTTACGCAAGGCGGATGCGGTCTATCTGGAAGAAATCCGCAACGCTGGATTGTATGACGCGATTTGGCAGGCCTTTGCCGTATTGCTGCCCGTCCGGACCGTCGGTGTGATGGGTGATGGCCGCACCTACGACAATGTCTGCGCCTTGCGGGCGGTGACCTCCACCGATGGCATGACCGCCGACATCTACCCGTTCGAAAGCGCCTTTTTGAGCCGCGTTTCAACGCGGATCATCAACGAGGTCAAAGGCATCAACCGCGTGGTATATGACTATACATCAAAACCGCCCGGAACGATTGAGTGGGAATAGGCGTTATTCGCGCATGACCGAGATATTGTACGAACCAGACCAGAACCGCTTTCGTATGCCGACACCTGCTGGCGATGCGCTTGTGACCATTCGTTGGGATGGCGACGTCATGGTCCTGCCGCATGCCGAAGTGCCATCCGCCTTGCGCGGTACTGGCGCAGGCGCGCGGCTTGCCAAGGGCGTGTTTGAACAGATTGAGGCGATGGGGGTAAAGGCACGGCCCACCTGCCCGTTTCTGGTGAAGGTCGCAAAGTCCGATCCGCACTGGCAGGATTTGTTCGGGGTCTGATTCGGTCCGGTCTGGTTGCAATCATTTTGCCCATGCTTTAAATATTGCACCAAGCGCCGAATGCGGCGAAAACCATGTGATGGATAGTATAAACGTCATCGTTACCGGTGGATGCCAATGCGGCGCCGTGCGCTATCGCGCCGATGCCGTGCTCGATAGCGCGCACATCTGCCATTGCCGGATGTGCCAAAAGGCGGTTGGCAATTTGTTTGCTGCGTTGATCGGCATCCCGCGCGATGCTTTCACATGGACGCGCGGCGCGCCATCGCTGTTTCAAAGCTCTGATCCTGTCATACGGGGTTTTTGTGGGGATTGCGGAACACCGTTGTTGTATGATTATACGGCCAGCAAGCATCTCAATGTCACCATTGGTTCGCTCGACAATCCGGCAGCATTTCCGCCCCGGATGCAATTCGGTAAGGAAGCGCGGATGCCTTGGTTTGACGACATTTGCGGCTTGCCGGAGGAAGGCACGACCGAGGAAACGATGGCGAACGCCGTAACTGCGATCAAGGCAAGTAATCATCAGCATCCCGACCATGAAACCGACCAATGGCCGGGGCGAGGTTGATGTCCGCCCCGCTTTCGCCTGCGCAGATTAGCGAGATCGTCGAAATGGCGCTGTCGGACCATATCAGTTTCACACAGATTTCGGCGCAGCACGGGGTGACGCCCGATGAGATTAAGGTCATCATGCGCTCGCAATTGAAGCCCGGAAGCTATCGCGCGTGGCGCAAGCGGGTGCGTGATTTCGGGGACCGGCGGGAGCATTATAAATGACACCAACTGCAAAAATACTCTTGCTTGGGTCGGGCGAATTGGGGCGCGAATTTGTAATCGCGGCCAAGCGCCTTGGCTGCCATGTCATTGCCTGTGACAGCTATGCGCGCGCGCCAGCGATGCAGGTTGCCGATGAAGCCGAAGTGTTTTCGATGCTTGACGGCGCGGCACTTGGCGCGGCAATTGAGAAGCACCAGCCCGATTTTATCGTGCCCGAGATTGAGGCGATCCGCACCGAGGTGCTCGCCGATTATGAGGCGAAGGGTTTTACCGTGGTGCCCTCGGCCCGCGCGGCGCAACTGACGATGAACCGCGATGCCATTCGCGATCTGGCGGCGTCCGAGCTGGGGCTGACGACCTCGCGCTATCTCTACGCCGAAAGCCGCGAGGAGCTGCACGCAGCAGTCGCGAAACTTGGCCTGCCCTTGGTGGTGAAGCCTGTCATGTCCTCGTCGGGCAAGGGCCAAAGCAC
>JANPKN010000282.1:0-10884 GCA_031426075.1 Sphingomonadaceae bacterium | reverse complement strand
CGACCCGCCATATTGCACATCCAGAATTTGGCTGATGAGCTGACCGGGTACTACCACAACAAGCTCGCCTGCATCCTTGCCCAGTTCAAAAGGCATCAGAAGGCTGAACGCGGGTTGCGAGGGGCACCATTCGGAATAGCGTGCCTCGGTAACCTGCTGCACGCTGGCGTGGACCTTATGGGGTCCAGCCATGAAAGCGCACATTGCATCGCCCAGACTCTCGCCAAGCTTTCGGAACCAACCAAAATCGTCGGGCGCAGTTGTCCGTTGCCTCAATAAAAGGGACGCGGTCATTGGATAACCAGGTTTGAGAAATAGACATTATCGACGCCGCCAAAGCCTTCTTTTTGGCGCAAGACCTGATTGATGGCAGCGGTCAAATCGCGCTGAAGCATCTGCTTGCCCTGCGGTGTCGAAAGCGCTTCTGCGTCCTGCTGTGATAGCACCATCAGGATGGCTGAACGGATCGGAACGCTTTGCCGATTGATGTTTTGGACGACCTTGCCGTCATAATAGGTCGACAGGCTTAGGCCAAGCTGCACAAAGCCTGCTCCATCCGCGAGGTTAGCAGTGAAACTTTGTTCGAGGTTGACATAAGTGACCTCAAATTTGCGCGGGTCGACCGGGACACGGTCATTCTTTACGTCGACCGTGCCTTCTTTGAAGACAGCCTCAGCGCCTTCGCCCTCCGCGGCGGGCTCTTCAGGCTCCTCGCTGCGTTCCACCAATTTGGGACGGTGGGGGTCAATTTTTGGGGCATGATCGGTAATGCCACCGGCGAGATAAACGCCCGTCGCCGCGCCAGCGCCAACGAGCGCGATAGCAGCAATCGAGGCGATGATAGCCTTTTTCTTACCCTTTTTGGCTGGTGTTCCGGGTTCAGTTTTAGCTTTGCTCATGACGTTTCTTTCATTCAGGCGAAGCGACCGTAGGCTTTTGAAGAAGCCTGGGGTTGCGTTGAGGTGGATGTTGTTTCGGTGCGTTGGCCATCAGGCTTTTGCGGCTGTGGTTGGCCGTTGCCGTTTTGGCGGTTGGACATGTCGAATTGGCCAAGCTTCAGGCCAGCATTGCGCAAGTCTTCAATCAACCGCGCCTGATCAGCTGCGATAATCTGCGCAGCAGCATTTGTGCTGGTTTCAAGACGGATATCGACTTGCCCGTTATCGGTAGTCAGCGCGATATCAAGTTGCCCCAGATTTTCGGGCATCAACGTGAACACCAATTGATTGTCGCGCGCGGCGTTGCTGACAATGTCCCGTGCAAGCGCGCCGATCCATTCGCCGTCCTGGGTCATCACCAGCTGTTTTGTGTCGGCTACCGCGTAACTGGCGGGCACATTACTGTCGGCCACTGATTGTGAGGCTGCCGCAATGGCAAAGCGCGAGTCAAAACTGCCTTCGCGGTTCCCGATGACGTCCATGGTTGGCGTAAGCACGGGTTCGGACGTTTGGGGCATTGCGTCGGTGCGCATCGAAGGCGCTGCTGTCGCGATTGATATCCATTTTGAACGCGCATCGCTTAACGGTTTGGCCGTTTCGATATTGGCGACTTGTTTGCGGGGCTGGGGTGCTGACTGTGGGGTGGGCACCTGGACGGGTACACTGACTTGCGGACGAATTGGGGCTACGGGCGGCGGAACAGGCGCAGGCGTGTGCGCTGACGAAACGATTTCAGTTTTGTCAGCCTCTGCCGTCGCGGCTTCTTCGGCGCTGCTTTCGATAGCGACCGGTTGTACCAGGCCAGTGACACCAGCCTCGCTTTGCGCGTCCGGTACAGGCGCGGTAACAAGGGGCATGGCCGGTACATCGACGGGTGCTTCAACGGTTGGAACGACATCGACTTGCAACTCTGCTTGCGAGTCAACCTGAGCCACCGAAAAATTCAGCAGGTCCTGAAACATACCCAGTTGCGGCGTAGGGCCGGGCACTTGGCTTAAAGCAGCTGGATTGAGGGTAGCGCTAACCGGGTTCATGACATGCCCTCATGCGTGGGGGATTTGCGAAAGATTGCGGTCCGGCTTTGGCGGTCGACCGCACATTTGGCGTCGTCCGCGGCCATGGCTGCTTCAAGCTTTTCAACTGCCATTTCGCGTTGCTTGGCGGCAGTAACAGAGCGTTGCTGACGGTCACGTGCTTCGGTTGCATTTTGGCTTGGGGTCGTAAGTGCGCGGTGCGCGGAATCAAGTCGCGACGACAGTTCAGAAACCGACTGCAGCATCACGCCATCATGTGCGCCTGCCGGTGGTTGCGCGGCATTGCGAATGGCGGAAATCCGCTCGCCAAGATTGACGAGATTGCGCACTTCGGCTTCGCAGCGGTGTAATTGCACCTCTGCCATTTGCCGTTGGACGGCGCGCACTTTCAATATGCGTTTCCAACGTTGCGTATTCGCCGTCATGCGCCCATTCCTTCAACAAGCACGGAGCGGGCATCTTCAAGTGTGACGATAGCGTGCATGGGTTGTTTGATGAAATCGAGCATTGCTGGCCGCTGCGCTATCGCGTCGTCCAGAACAGCATCGCTGCCTTGCGCATAAGCGCCAAGCATGACCAGATCGCTGTTCTGTTCATAGCTTGACCACAATTGCCGAAACCGCGAAGCCGCCGCCAAATGGGCTGGGTCGACAATGTCCGGCATTAGGCGCGACAGCGACCGGCCAACATCAATGGCGGGAAACACGCCGCTTTCGGCTAGTGTACGTGATAAAATGATATGCCCGTCCACAATAGCGCGGGCGGCATCGACAACTGGATCTTCCAAATCGCCACCGTCGGCCAGCACAGTGTAAATGGCGGTGATCGACCCACCGGAACGGCGGTCCACACCAGCGCGCTCGACCAGCTTTGGAATGAGCGCGAGCGACGACGGGGTGTAGCCCTTCATCGTTGGCGGTTCACCCATGGCAAGGCCGATTTCGCGCTGCGCATGCGCAATGCGTGTCAGGCTGTCGATCATCAGCAAGACGCGCTTTCCCTGACGCGCAAAATATTCGGCAATCGCCGTTGCACGCATCGCGGCACGCAAGCGTAATAATGGCACCTGGTCGGCAGTCACTGCCACCACGACAGATTTGTGCCGGATGGCTGGGGTCAATTTGCCTTCAACAAAATCCGACACTTCGCGGGCGCGTTCGCCGATCAGGCCGATGACGATGATATCGGCGTCAATGCCTTGCAATATCTGACCCATCAGCACCGACTTTCCGACGCCAGAGCCGGCAACAATCGCGACGCGCTGACCTTCGCCAATTGTCAGCAGCGCGTTGATGGCGCGCACGCCGGAATCCATCGCGCGGACGACACGTCCCCGGTCAAGCGGGTTGCTCTCTTCACCGGCGATTTTCTGTCGGCCAATGCATGATGGCATAAGTCCACCATCAAGCGGTCTGCCTCTTGCATCGATCACACGGCCAAGCAGTTCTTCGCCTACCTCGATCATATCGTGCCGGCCATTGGCATAGACCGCTGCGCCGCTGGCAATGCTGCCGACGTCGCCAAGTGGCTGGATGATAGCGCGCTGGCCCTGAAAGCCAACAACCTCACCCTCGGCGAATTCACCGTTTTGGGTTTGCATCCGCGTGCCTGTGCCAAGCGGAAAGGGAAATCCGCTGATTTCGCAATATTGCCCATTAAGCGCTGCCAGTCGCCCGACGCGGCAGGGTTCTGCGTCGAACAAACCGGCCAGATCGCGCCGCGCCAAAATGGTTGCTTCCAAACGCGTAGTCACGCGATGCTCCCATCGTTGGAAAGCGCCTGCGACAGACGATCAAGCGCAAAGGCAGGGCCATGTTCAATCCAGCCATCGGAACATTCGATACGCAGTGCACCGCGGGGTAATTGGGGGTCGGCTGCACACGGCAACGGTAAATCAGCGCCCGACAGCAAAGCGAGGTCAGCGGGGTGCATGCGCAAATTGCGGTTCCGGTCTGCTTCGGTCAATACTGCTGTCGCGGCGTTAATTTGCTGGGTTAGAAGGGCTCCATCAATTGGCAGGTGACCAATGATTTTTGTGACGATGCCTTGGATGATATTATCGAGCATGAAACCGATTTCGACATTGTCCTCGGGCCGCAGCGCGTCTGCCGAACCAAGCAAAGCGTGCAGTTGTTTGCGTTCGATAGAGAACGCAGCGTCTGCCATCTGCTGACCATCGGCGAGACCACGCGCATAGGGGTCTTCCGCTTCACACAGCGGCTCTGGCATCGCATGCCGAACGTGGCGCGGGCGGAACCCACTGCGGTCACCAAAATATTGGGTCAGGGACAGTTTGACTGGCTCAGACATAATCATTGCTCTGTTTCCCCAGCATGATTTCGCCTGACGCTGCCATGGCGCGCGCCACGGCAATCACGGCCTTTTGCGCCTCTTCAACATCGGCGCGGCTGACGGGGCCCATTTCGGCGATTTCGTCGCTGATGGTTTGCGCGGCGCGTGCGGACAATGTGCCAAGTATCTTTTCACCCAACGCCGCATCTGCACCCTTGATGGCCAAGGCCAGACGTTCAGCATCCACATTGCGCATGACTGCACCAAGGGATTTCGTGTCGAGCTGCGCAAGATCAGCAAAGATGAACATGCCTTCTTCAATGGCATCGGCGAGGCGCTTGTCCTTTTTGCGGATGCTCTTCAAAAGCTTCTCGGCTTGCGGACGGGCCAGATTGTTGACAATTTTGGCGACCTCGTAGTGCCCGCCCATGTTAACGGACGGGAAATCGTCGCTGCTTGTGGCATAGGTGGCAAGAATGGCTTCAATGTCGGCAATCGCAGCTGCAGGGACTGGGCCCAAAGTAGCTGTGCGAAACAACAGATCAGCCTGAACAGCTTCATCAAGGTCGGCAACAGCTTCTGCCGCAACTTCTGCGGACAATGCCGACAGGATGATGGCGGCGAGCTGCGGATGTTCATTAGCGACAAGAGAGGATACCGTGGCTGCATCGAGCCATTGCAGTGCTTCCAACGATGGGGGAGCTGTTTTCGTCGGCGAAATTTGCGTCCAAATACGGCTCGCGGTGGAATCGCCCAGCGCCAGGTTCATCATTTCACGAATGCGAACGGGCGCCCCAACCGCGAGGTTCGACAGATCGCGGTTGTTGCTGACAAAAACTTCAAGCGCGTTTTCGACATCAATTTCGGTAGCGCACGATGCTTCAAACATGCCCTTGGCAAGTGATTTGACTTCGGCGGGATCAAGATGCTGCAGAACCGAAGAGCTGTCACCGTCTTCCAGCAGCATTAGCAATATCGCCGCCGACAGACCGCCATCAAGCGCTGGTACAGGCTGTGCGAGTGTCATTTCGTCGAGCTCTTCATCCATTGGAAGGCTGCCCCAACATTTGACGGACGACGAGCGCGGCGCGCTCCGGGTCTTGGCGGACGAATGCGCGTACCAGGTTTGCCCGCGCTTCGTAGCTTGGTGCCGATTCGATCATGTCGATGGTCACTTTGCCATTGGCAGGCTTCGAACCTTGCTGGGTCGACGCGGCTTGCATCAGTTTCTGTTCGGTCTCTGCCTGTTCCTTTGATGCTGCCATGCGGGCTTTGACGGCCTTCACGAGCGGGCGGCCAATAAAGATGAAGGCGAGCAACGCGCCAATGACTGCGCCCACCTGCTGAACCAACGGGAAGAACCAAGGTTCGTCCCAGAAGTTGACAACGACATCCGCTTCTTCAGCAAAAGGGCGCGCGGAGATGGCAACTACATCGCCGCGGTCGGCCTTAAAGCCAACGGCGCCTTTCACGAGAGTTTCGAGTGCAGCCATCTCAGCTGGAGACCGCTTCTGAGTGCCCTTGCCATCGCGCAAGGCGACCGCAACCGACAAGCGACTCAACGCGCCCTGCGGCTGGTGGGTGACCGCAATTTCGCGGCCTACGTCGAAACTTCGGTTGTAGGTCTCTTCGCTTTGGGTCGGCGCTGCGCCGTCCGCGCCTGCGCTTGCCGCCGGGGGCGTATTGGTGACTTGCGATGCAGGTGGCGGCTGGTTGG
Source organism: Sphingomonadaceae bacterium (assembly GCA_031426075.1). GTDB lineage: Bacteria > Pseudomonadota > Alphaproteobacteria > Sphingomonadales > Sphingomonadaceae > Sphingorhabdus_B. Next base: position 4,903 of record JANPKN010000282.1, on the reverse strand, counting down.
CGACTGCACCGGGTATACCGCCTGCTTCCGCTGTTGTGCCGCTTGTTGACTTGTTGCCCTCTTCGCTGCGCAAGGCCCGGTCATTTTCCGGGTAAGTTTCGCGGGTGGACTGGCTTTCGCTTGCATCGACATCGGCATGCACTTCGACCGAAAAATTGCCGGGCCCTGCAATCGGCGTAAGCAACGCGACGACCGCTTGGCGATAGCGTTCTTCCATCTGCATCTGCAGTTGGAACATACGGTCGTCGGCGCTTGCCTGTTCGGATGAAAGCAAGGCACCGCTCTGGTCAATGATGGAAACATCTTCCGCCGACATGTTGGGGACGGACGACGCGACCAGATGGCGAATGGCGCGCACCTGTGCAGCCGACAGGCTTCGCCCCTGCTGCAGAGTGAGCATGACGGAGGCGGCGGGCTGCTTGCTTTCGCGGACAAACACGCTGGCTTCTGGTGTCGCCAGGTGCACGCGGGCGGTTTTGACCGCGTCAATTGCTTCAATTGTGCGGGCAAGATCGGCTTCGCGCGCACCGCGCAAGGTTTCACCTTCAACCGCGCGGCTTGAGCCCATCGGCAACGATGCCATCATCGCATCGCCTGTAGGCTGCGCCTTGGGAAGGCCTTGGCCGGCAAGCAGCATGCGGGCCTCGTGCAATTTGCCCGCGTCGACGGAAATGGCGCCAGTGCCAGGATCAAGACTGTAGCTGATACCCGATGACTGCAATGCATCGGCAACGGCTGCCTTATCAGCCTCTGCCAGGCCTTGAAACAAAGGCGCTTGAGCGGGTGTGCTTAAGGTAAAATAGATGAGCGCTGCAAATCCCAGGGCACCCATCAATGCAAGCGCCGGTAACGCCTTGCGCACGGCTGGTTGACGCGTCATGCCGCGCAGGCCGTCAAAGCTGAAGTTGTTTGCCGGCGTGACATTGCGCGCCAACTGACCGCTGTTCATGGGCGCGTCGGGCGCGAGGATTTGTTGATCGGCCATGCGTTATACCGGCATGTTCATGATGTCGCGATAGGCGGACAACAGCTTGTTGCGGACCTGAAGTGTTGCCTCAAAGCCGATCGAGGCCTTTTGGCGTTCGACCATCACTGACACGATGTCATTGGTCTCCCCGCGCTCATAAGCCGCGGACATCGCACTTGCTTTCCCCTGCTGAGCGTTCACGGCTTGCAACGCGTCGGTCATGGTCTGCGCAAATGGGGTCGTGGTTGCCACCGCTTCTGCAGGAACGTCACGACCAGCTGCACGCCGCAGCGCCTCATTCTGGTTCAGAATGGACGAGCGCATCTGTAAAAGCCGGCTCTGATCTATCGTCGACATATACTCTGGTCCGCAGGCGAGATTGCCCTTGCGCATCTATCTGCAAAGGGCGTGCCATTTTCTCGAAAGGCGCGGATTTTCGGTCTTAATCGGTCACCCTTGGGCAGTCCTGCCAAATTTCCGACGCCAGTAATTAAAGCGTTGGGCATCGCTGCCGTTTCTTGATGCCGAGGCTGCTCACCCCTGTCGGGCTGCCCTCTACCAGAGACAGCAAAAAGGATTTACCATGACAGTTATCAATACCAATGTCGGCGCACTCCGCGCCCAAAACGCTTCACGTATGGCAAACAACGCGCTCGGCACAGCCATGGAGCGTCTCTCCACAGGCAAGCGGATCAACAGCGCCAAGGACGATGCTGCTGGCCTAGCAATTGCTACACGCATGGACGCAAAGGTTCGTGGCCTGAACCAGGCTGTCCGTAACGCAAATGACGGCATTTCGCTGGCACAGACGGCTGAAGGCGCGATGGGAGAGATTTCAAACATCCTCGTCCGGATGCGCGAATTGGCTGTTCAGTCCGCCAACGGTACCTCAGCTGCATCTGATCGCACCGCGATTGCTGCCGAAGCAACTGCTTTGACTGCACAGATTGCCGATATTACCGGACGCACAGATTTTAACGGTACTGTTCTGATTGATGCCGCCAAGACTATCAGCATTCAGACTGGCGTGGAAAGCGGTGAAACCGTTGATATCGACCTGGTTGCCATGACGGCTGCCGGACTTGGTATCGCCGCAGTCGATCTGTCGACCGCTGCTGGAGCCGGAACTGCATTGAACCTGCTTGATACCGCCATCGACACGGTTGCTACTGAGCGTGCCAACATCGGTGCTGTGCAAAACCGCCTTGATGCAACCGTCAATAACTTGACTTCGACTGCCACAAATTTGACGGAATCCAAATCGCGGATCGAAGACGCAGACTTTTCGGCAGAATCAACAAAGCTCGCCTCGGCCCAAATTCTGAGCCAAGCTTCAACCGCAATGCTCGCACAGGCCAACCAAAGCCAGCAGGGCGTTTTGAACCTGCTGCGTTAAAGCAATAATTTTACCCATCGCTCAAGCCCGCCGCTTGAGCAAACAATACCCCGATGGCCATTTCTGGTTGTCGGGGTATTTGCCATAAGGTCACTTGAACTCACCACAGCACTTGGCTATGCGGAAACCCGGCCAAAACGCCAAATGCCGCCTTAGCTCAGTTGGTAGAGCATCGCATTCGTAATGCGGGGGTCGTAGGTTCGAATCCTATAGGCGGCACCATATTTTTCCATGACTTGATCTATAAAATTGCACTGAAGCGAGGCAGCCTTTTTTGAAGGCAAGCACTTCGAAGCACGCTGTGCTGCCGGTGTTCGCGATCAGTTCTGGGATCATTTACAAAAGCCAGGCCGGAAATATGTCAGCTTCGCGTTCCCGTTATGGCGCTGCGAGGATGGCAGGCGGTGCGGTCGCCGGACTTTTTGCTGTCCCAATTTGCGACAAAGTCACGCGTTGCTGCATCTACGCAACTCCGCTAAGGTCCCTCCGCGGAAAGACCGGCAAGTTTGTGATAGAAAGAAGAAAAGTGCCTCAGACGCAGTTATTGGATGAATATCGCACGTTGTTGCCGCGCATGGAACAACTTCTATTGGAATTGGACCGGTTGCATCTTGGAACGGTGGCAGTCCATGTCGATCTAGCATTGCGCAAGCTTGAAGAGATAATCACCCTTGAAGCTTGGGCTGACGGAAATTTAAATGGTCAGTGAACCATTGTATGGAATCGTAAAATAAGGAATATGGCCTCATTGCGAAGGGAACGCATGTTATGGGGCCAGATGACATCAATCGCGCCAACGTCGCGCGGCTTACAGAAAAGCAACGGGAGTGCATGCGACTTGTCGTCATGCGCCGTTCCTCAAAAGAAATTGCAAGAGAGCTTCGCATCGCGAAGCCGACCGTTGACCAGCGCATAGCTGGCGCCCGCCAGATCCTTGGTGCGCGCAACAGAGACGAAGCAGCGGTTATCTTCGCCAGTGTAACCCAGTTATATGATCGGATCATATATGATCCGGCATGTGTTCCCGATTCCAGTTTGGAAGAACATAGGGGTTGTCAGGAAGTGCAGCAGTCCATTGGCCTGAGACTTGAAGAACCCGCAACAATACCTTTCAGTGGCGTTCTAGAGCATCAGGCAACTGTACGGTCGTATTTTCCAAGGAGCACTTTCGGGGATGTTGGCACTGAGATCAGACTGCTCATTATCGTCGGACTAACAACCGGCATACTGGCAATTGTTCTCATCGGCTTGGCCGTTGCACAGAGCATCAGCGGATTACTAACGGCTCCTTAACCTAAAGGGTTTTCGACAAGCATGGCCCGCGACACATGGTTGTTCGCGGGATGGGAGAATTATTATGACAATGAATGTAAATGTTGCCGTTGCTAAAATCAGCCGCGAAGTTCCAATGGCCGAAGCATGTCTTGACGATGCGCTTATCTCAGTGTCGTCGTTGATGAAATCAATAGTCCAAGCACGACGCGAGACGGGTGTTGCACCATCGACGGGTCAATCCACAATAGCACGATTGGCACGCGCACAACTGTCGCTCGTTACTGCTACCAACGACATGCTGCGCGTTCACAGTGATTTAGCAAAACTCGCTCAGGTACATGCCGGCATGGATTTGCACGAGCACTGCACCGATGCCCATCTGGAATCGGAGAATGTCGCGAAACTCAAATTTGTAAGCTGATGTAACATATTGACTTAATTGCTGCTGCGTGTTCGACGGAAAAGATGCGAACAACCATTTTTCTTGCCTTGTTAGCTTTCTCGATAATTTATGCATTGAGAAAAGGAGGGCAGCCGGAACGCGCGGCAGCAATCGTCTTTGTTCTTATGACGATAAGTGATCCATTTGTTCATGCTCTTACGCCAATCCAGTACACAAAGCTCGACCCCGGTCATTTCGTCATTGATGTTGCCGGTTGGACGGCCCTGCTTGCTATCGCGTTGCATGCGAGGAGATTTTGGCCGCTATGGGTAAGCTCTTTCCAGACGGTTTCACTCGTCGCTCACGTCGTGAAGTTTCTCGACTATACGATCCACCCCGTGGCTTACGGAATCATGCAGGTAGCCGGGTCATATCCACTGCTCATTTTGCTGATGATAGGCACTGCCAATCATCAGCGACGACTTGCGGTGAACGGCAGCGATCCACACTGGAGAAATTGATAGCCAATGTTGCGCCATGTGATGCAGCAGCGTTGTCGAATATCTTAATCGATGAATTCGCTTCGCTCGGCCGCGTCTTCTCCGAATCTCGAGAATCTTTACAACGTGTCATTGGCCCCAGTCACGAGGTCATTGAGTTAATTGCCTCGACGCATGATGCCATAGAGGTTGGCTTGCGACACGATATTCAACTGATCCCCATACATGCCACTGATCAGCTACTTATCGTGTCGCAAGCCTACCTCTATGGCATCATGCGTCGAGGCATCTCAATATCAAGTGCCTGTATTGCGTCCGCCGTGCCAATTACTACGGCGTTACGTTGGATCAAAATTTTGGAGCAAGGCGGGCATATTTCGCGC
>JANPKN010000281.1:0-2671 GCA_031426075.1 Sphingomonadaceae bacterium | reverse complement strand
CTGATGACCTTCATTGAGATCGCGCAGCCATCGTGGTTCGAGCGGATGGTCATTTTGACAGTGCAGTGGGTCTTCTACATATTTTTCTTCTTCCTTTATCTGATTTCAAGCAAGACCGCCCATCGGCTTGTCGGGTATTTTGAAGAAGAAGCCGTGCTGAGCTACACCTTGTATCTCGCCGAAATTGACGAGGGGCGGCATCCGAACCCGCCTGCGCCGCCCGTGGCATTGCGCTATTGGAACCTGCCCGAGGGCACGACACTGCGCGACGTGATCCTGATCATTCGAGCGGATGAAGCGCACCACCGCGACACCAACCACTATATGGCCAATGCGTTGTCGGGCCGTGAGGCCAATTACGAAGCGATCACCGCTTGCCCGCCTCATGTGTCACTGAATGCCGGGTTGCTTCAATAGTTCGGGGTTGCTCGTGACCCAAGCAGCGTTATGAACGGGTGTATGAGTACGCCCGCTAAAATGATCATCATATTCATCCTGATATGGGTTGGGGTACATTTGTTGCTTTACGGCTATCTGAGACGCCGGATCGCAGCTGCCAAGCGCGACAAGGATGCCGAGGCATAGCTTGATTTGCCATTTTCGCGTGCCTATAGCGGATATGCAAAAACAAGCGGTCCCAACGGGCCGCTTTTTGGCTTTTGGAATATGCCAACTATTTGGTCGGAAGGAAGAAAACCATGTCGATTACGCCCTTGATGCCAGTCTATCCGCGTTGCGGTTTTCGGCCGGTCCGCGGTGAAGGTGCTTGGTTGATTTCCGAAGACGGCAGCCGTGCGTTGGATTTTGCAGCAGGTATTGCCGTGAACTTGCTTGGGCATGGTCACCCGCATCTGACCAAAGCCATTCAGGATCAGGCGGCAACGCTGATTCATGTGTCGAACCTTTATGGCAGTCCGCAAGGCGAGGCCTTCGCCCAACGGTTGGTTGATACAACCTTTGCTGACACCGTGTTCTTCACCAATTCCGGCGCTGAGGCTGTAGAGTGCGCGATTAAGACCGCGCGTGCTTACCATCAAAGCCAAGGCAGCGACCGCTTTGAGATCATCACGTTCAAAAACGCTTTTCATGGCCGGACGATGGCGACGATTTCGGCGAGCAATCAGGAAAAGATGCATAAGGGCTTCATGCCGTTGCTTGAAGGTTTTAAATATGTCGACTTCGATGATCTTGAAGGTGCGAAGGCTGCTGTCGGACCAAAGACTGCCGCGTTTCTGGTCGAACCTATTCAGGGTGAGGGCGGTGTCCGCCCAGCATCAGACGCCTTTATGCAAGGACTTCGCGCGTTGGCCGACGAACATAATATCATGCTGATCCTCGATGAGGTCCAGTGCGGTGTTGCGCGGTCGGGTACGCTATATGCCTATGAACAGTACGGCATCACGCCGGATATCATGGCGACCGCAAAAGGTCTTGGCGGAGGCTTCCCCGTTGGCGCATGCCTTGCCACTGAAGAGGCGGCACGCGGCATGGTCGTCGGAACGCACGGGTCGACATATGGCGGCAACCCGTTCGCGATGGCGGCCTGTCAGGCGGTTTGGGATGTCGTAGCGAATGACGAATTTTTGGCACAAGTTCGTGTCACAGGTGACAAACTGCGTTCGACGCTTGAACAGTTTATCGGCAATTATCCGGATTTGTTTACCGGCGTGCGTGGCAAGGGCCTAATGCTCGGCGTGATGATGACACATGAAACGCGTGCTTTCGTGGCGCATTTGCGGGACAATCACGGGCTGTTGCTCGTGGCGGCGGGAGACAATACCTTCCGCGTGCTGCCGCCTCTGAATATCGGCGATGCCGAGATTCAGACATTTATGGAAAAGCTCTCGGCGGGTGCCGCCAGCTACCAGATGCCGCAAGCGGCATGACGCGCCATTTCCTGAACCTGAGCGACGCCGGCGGTGATGTAATAGCAGCGATGCTTGCCGATGCCATGGACAGGAAAAATGCGCGGCGCAGTTGGCCCAAGGGAAAGGCAGATGCCGACGCGCCGCTTGCCGGGCACACGCTGGCGATGGTGTTCGAGAAAAACTCGACCCGTACGCGTACATCGTTTGAAATGGCTATGAAGCAATTGGGCGGCGACAGTATCTTCATGGCTTCTGGCCAAATGCAGCTTGGACGTGGCGAGACGATTGCTGACACGGCACGTGTATTGTCCCGCTATGTAGACGCTATCATGATCCGCACGGATGACCATGCCAAGGTAGAAGAGCTTGCGCATTACGCCAGTGTGCCAGTCATCAACGGCCTGACCGATCTTTCGCATCCTTGTCAGATCGTTTCTGACCTTCTGACGGTGATCGAGCACGGAAAGGCCCTACCGGGGCTTGAGCTGGCCTGGCTTGGCGATGGCAACAATGTGTTGAATTCGGTGGTTGAGGCAGCGGGGCTATTCAAGTTTAATGTGCGCATTGCGGTCCCTGAAGGCTATGAAAGCGATAGCCATTTTATTGAAGCTGCAAAGGCCGCCGGCGCGAACATCACGCTCACCCGTGACGCAGGCGAGGCGGTAGCGGGTGCCGACGTTATTGTGACCGACACATGGGTGTCGATGGGGCAGGAGCATGCTCATAACAAAATGGCGGCCATGATGCCCTATCAAGTAAACGAGCGTCTGATGGCCCTCGCAAATACAGATGCCAAATTCCTG
>JANPKN010000280.1:0-9101 GCA_031426075.1 Sphingomonadaceae bacterium | reverse complement strand
CGCTCCACACAGCAACTGCGCGCCCATCGGATAACGCGCGATCACTGGCGCTTTGGTCGACGGTGCAGCCACCAGCAACGTTGCAGACGCGCTAACGATATGCGTTGCGTCAAAATCATCGCCCAGTTCAGCAAAGCGGACATAACCCAGATAATTGTCGTGCAGACAATAGCCCCACGCCCATTCACCCGCGACATCGAGTACGGCAAACTCCTCCCCGTGCATCAAGGCGCTGACCGGCATTGAAGTGGCATGGGCTTCGGCATGGATTTCGGTGACGGGCGCAATACCCGTGCGCAGCATGGGCACCGCATAATGCGGCGCAAACAGTTTTCCAGCAAGGCTGATGTCAGCAAGGTCGCCGCGGATAGGCGTTGTCCTTTTGTCTCCGACGAGGCTGTGCCCGCTTAGTGTGTAGATAGGCCTTTGGCCTGATTTGCTATGGCCAGTTGCCATCTTTCTTTGCGCCCCTCAACTTGCAGTGCGTTTCCCGGCGAAGGCCGGGATCCAGCCGCAAAACAATATTCTTTGTACAGACTGGACCCCGGCCTTCGCCGGGGAACGCGTCCATTAATGTCACAGCACCCTAACGTGCCGGATATCTTTCCGCCAGATAGCCGAAGACCGCACGCAATCCAAGCGCCTCTCCGCCCTTTGGCCTGCCTGGCTTGCTGGTGGGCCGCCACGCAAATGTGTCCAAGTGCACCCAGGGCACATTGTCCGGCACAAATTTCTGGAGGAACAGTGCCGCCGTGACTGCACCTGCAAAGGCACCGCCGCTGTTCGACGTGTCAGCGATGTCGCTGTCGAGCATCTCCGTATAAGGTGCCCATAAGGGCATGCGCCATAGCGGGTCTGCCGTTGCCTTTGATGCCGCTAGCAAGGCATTTGCGACGCTTTCATTATTGCTGAACATCGCGGGGAGATCAGGCCCAAGCGCAACGCGTGCAGCGCCGGTTAATGTTGCAAAATCAATGAGGAGCTCGGCCTTATCCTGTGTTGCTTTGGTCAGCGCGTCAGCCAAAACCAATCGCCCTTCGGCATCAGTATTGTCGATTTCAACGGTAATTCCCTTGCGGCTTTTGATTATATCGCCTGGCCGCATCGCGTTGGCCGCTATGCTGTTTTCCGCTGCTGCGACCAACATGTGCAGTCGCACGGGCAAATGCGCCGCCATGATCAGTTCAGCAAGCGCCAAAGCGTGCGCTGCGCCGCCCATATCCTTTTTCATCAGACGCATGCCGGAGGCTGGTTTGATGTCCAGCCCGCCGCTGTCGAAGGTGATGCCTTTGCCCACAATCGCGATACGCGGGTGGCGCGGGTCGCCCCATTCAACCTCAATCAGGCGCGGGGCATGCTCGCGCATCGCCGCCTTGCCGACGGCGTGAATAAGCGGATAGCCAGTTTCCAGCGCCTCGCCAGCGGTGATGGTGACCTCTGCCTTATGCGCTTTTGCGATGCGCTTTGCCTCTGCCTCCAAGGCGTTGGGTCCACAGTCGCCCGCTGGACGGTTCACAAGGTCGCGCACTAATGCGGTGGCGGCTGCCTGCAACGCAGCAAGGTGCATACGTCCTGGTTCCTTCACCAGCAACACCCGCGGTCCAGTCAGTTTTGGTTCGCTGAGATATTCATGGTAGCGATACTGCCCAAGCATCCAGCCAAGCATCGCCTCGCTCGCATCGTAATCGGCCAGCCTATATGTGCCCTCCGGCAGGCTTTCCGCAACTTTGGCGAGGTGCCAAACGCCAAGCGCAACCGCATCGGCCACACCCGCCACTACGGACCATTCCCCGGGTTTCTCGCTGGGAAGGATTGCCATATCGTTGGCGCCGCCTTCAAATTTCTGCGCCTTGACGGCAGTTCGGACGGCATCAGTTTGCAACGCAAGCCAAGCTTGACACCGGCTTTTGTCGGTCAAATGAATAAGGGTGGCGGCCTGCCCGTTGTCAGGCTGAATTAAATTGTCATACTGCATGCAGTTAGCGTTAGCGGTTATGACACGTTAACGGGAGGGAATTTAGAAATGACGCGCATTTTTCTTATGGTCATGATTGTCATTTCGACCATTGCCCTATCAGCATGCAATCGCAGCTCCGACGAACGCCCGCCAACGCCAAAAGAAGTTTCTGCCGTTATTGGACCCTTTTTTGAGGCGGTGCGCCGTGGCGACCAGCAAGCAGCAGAAAAATATGTTGCACCCGGCTTCCGCGACGACAGCAAAGTCCAGTTTTCCGAAATGTCAGCACTTTTAAAAAAATCGCCGCGATTACGGCCCGCGCTTCAGCAGCGACAAGGGACTGGCTTTTATCTGACCTTTGCCGAGAAAGATGGTAACGACTGGATCACCTCGGAGGTTAGGCTGTCGCGTCACGGCAATACACAATTGATTGATTATTGGGACGTTAACGCCGCTCAAAAGCCGCCTGAGATCGTGGCACATGCGCAGACGATGAAGAATGTCGTGAATTATGCGTTCATCGCGGTCGCAATCTGCGGCCTATTGGGGCTTGCAGCATTGATATGGCTTGTGCGCAATCGCACACATTTGGTGGTACCCGAACCCGTCAACGAAACGCGTCGTGTGGCTGCTACCGTGCGGGATCCGGATATCTGACAGGCGTGCTCGACGCCCGTTGGTGCACTGTCATTCCGCAGCGATAAGCGTTTCCGCCTTTTCATTATGCAAACCCGCAAAATGCGGTGCCGAAAAGACCATGACGCCATCGTCGATAGGATCTTCGGTCAGAATTTTCTTTTCTGCCGCATAATTTTGCAGCACACGCCACGGATGACGGTCGCCGTTCTTTGGCAACTTGTCGAAACTGCGCGCGAAATAGCCTGAGCTGAAGTCGGTGACGAACGGCAGCTTCGGCATATTGGGATCATCGAGAACCGGCGTTGCCACAAGCGCGTTCTTGTCATCCATTTTCCACAACAAGCGGCAGACGTAATCGGCCACAATATCGGTTTTCAGCGTCCATGACGCGTTGATATAGCCAAATACGCTCGCGAAATTGGGGATGTCGTTGAACATCACGCCCTTATAATTGAAATGCTCACCGAAATTGACGGCTGCCCCATCTACGCTGATTGCGGTTTTGCCCATGGTGACAAGGTTCAGGCCCGTTGCGGTGATGACGATATCGGACTCAATATGCTTGCCCGATTTTAACTGAATGCCCGTTTTCGTGAAATGGTCGATATGATCAGTGACCACCTCGGCCTTGCCCTCGGTAATTGCGTTGAACATGTCGCTATCGGGAATGAGGCACAGGCGCTGTTCCCATGGGCCGTATTTCGGCACAAAATGGGTATCGACATCGACCGACGCAGGCAATGATTCACGCGCCATGTTGACAAGTTTCTCACCCAGCTTGGCCGGATTGCGGCGTGCGTACCAATATGTGAAACGCTGCATATTAATATTGCGCCACCGCGTGAGCGCATAAGCCAGTTTTTCCGGCATGATCTTGCGCACGAATTTTGAAAACGGGTCAATCGATGGTCGCGACACCATGTAGGTCGGCGAACGCTGAAGCATTGTCACCTGTGCGCCTTGTTGCGCCATGACAGGGACAATCGTTACTGCAGTGGCACCTGAGCCGATGACAGTCACCTTCTTGCCCTTATAGTCCAAATCCTTAGGCCAATGCTGCGGATGGATGATTTTGCCACCAAAGTCTGCTTCGCCTGCAAAATCAGGCTTGTAGCCCTGATCATAATCATAATAGCCAGCGCACATGAACAGGAACCGCGCCGCGAAGTGCCGTTCTGCACCGCCGTCAACGGCTTTAGCTGTCACATGCCAGCGGGCATCGGGGCTTGACCAATTGGCCGAAATGACTTTGTGACCGAAATGGATGTGCGGCGAAATGCCATATTCTTCGGCGGTTTCGTGGACATATTGGTGGATGGAGGGACCATCAGCGATCGTTTTTTCATGCAACCATGGCTTAAAACGATAGCCCAAGGTGTGCATGTCGGAGTCCGAGCGGATGCCGGGATAACGGAACAAGTCCCATGTCCCGCCCATATCGGCGCGCTGCTCTACAATGGCATAGCTCTTGTTGGGGCATTGCATCGTCAGATGCGCCGCGGCGCCGATACCCGACAGGCCAGCGCCCACAATCAAAACATCTACTGTCGTCTCTAACTGCGCCATATGCCTCTCCGTTTTTATGCGAAAATCTTACTGACATCGTTGCAAATTGCAACTGACTTTCGCCTGATGTAAAATGCCGCTACGGCAGTGCCAAACCAATAAGGAAATTGTGCATCATGACCGATGGAACTGACGATGATTATGTCTATGACGAAGCATCCGGCGAATGGATAAGTGCCGCCGATGCAAAAACGGCTAGCGAACAAGATGGTGCTGTCGAAGTTCGTGACGCAGTTGGAAATCTCCTCGCCGATGGCGATCAAGTCACTTTGATAAAGGATCTGACCGTCAAGGGGGCAGGCCAGACTTTGAAACGCGGAACGCTCATAAAGTCCATCCGCTTGACAGGTGATGCACAGGAAATTGACTGCCGCTTCGACGGTATCAAGGGCCTCGTTTTGCGCGCAGAGTTCGTCCGGAAGCGTTGATGATACGTTCTGGTCTGCGATTAATCCTCGCGATATTCTATTTGGCGGCAGGAATCCTGCACCTGACATCGCCGCGCGGATTTCTGGCAATTACCCCGGAATGGGTGCCCTTCCCCGAAATCATCGTTGCAGTCACCGGTGTTGCAGAGATAGCCGGCGCGATCGGATTGATCATCCCCCAGACACGCAAGTGGGCGGCAATTGGTCTCGCGCTCTACGCCCTGTGCGTTTGGCCAGCCAACTTCAACCATGCGATCAATGGCATCACCCTTAGCGGAGAACCTCTTGGCTGGGGGTATCACGGACCAAGGTTAATCTTTCAGCCTGTGCTGATCTGGTTGGCGCTTTGGGTCGGACAGGTGACCGATTGGCCTTTTCGTAAATCGCGTTAACAATTTCCGGTTACATCTGTTACCCTGCCTCGCGACCCTGACCGCCTCGAGTAAAAGGAGTGAGAGCATGCATAAGGATGGCGACAAAATTGATGTGACGGAAGAAGAAGCGAGCGGTGGCGTTAAAAACCAGGGTGTTCGTTACGTGCTGGCTATCTCGCTTTTACTGGCGATCATCGTACTGTCGGCGATGTGGATGACAGGCGCAGTGCTGAATTAAAAGCATAGTTCTTGAAAATTGGCTCCGTCGTTCCCAACTGCATATTGCGGGCCGGGCCCCTCTGGCCGTCATGTGACGGCGATGTCGGACCGCTTCAATCAAATGAAGAGGAGTCCGAATAATGAACGCAGCCGTTGGAATGCCTTGCCCTGTATGCAAGGTGCCACTTGTCATGAGCGATCGCCAAGGTGTCGAAATTGATTACTGCCCGCAATGCCGTGGTGTTTGGCTCGATCGAGGCGAGCTAGACAAGATAATCGAGCGCAGCGCAGCTGCCGAAATGCCCCCGCAGCCCGCACCTGCGCCGCAGGCACCACCTCCACCACAGGGCGGGTTCGCACCCCAGGGATATGGCCAGCAGCATCAGAGTTATGGCCATGGCTACCCCTATAAGAAGCGGAAGAAGTCGTTTCTAGAAGAGCTGTTCGACTAAACGTCAGCGCGCGACACAAAAAAAGGGCCGCCTTTCGGCAGCCCTTTTTTTTCGCGTATCGGCTGATTAATCAGCTGAAGACAGGTTAATGGCCGAAGCCTTACCGTTGCGGCCGATTTCGACTTCGAAATTCACGCGCTGTTCTTTATCAAGCGAGTGCATGCCAGCTGCCTGAACAGCCGAGATGTGAACGAAGCTGTCGTCACCGCCGCCATCAGGCGCGATAAAGCCATAGCCTTTGTCTGCATTGAAAAATTTTACGGTGCCTACTGGCATAATATGTTCCTTTCACGAAACAGGTGACCACCGGACAACAGCGCCAAGTGGGTAGCCAAGTCGTGGTAGGAAAGACGTTGCACGTTCCGATCATTGACCCGAGACGTGCCTCAAATTCCGTCGCGGTCGACGATAGCGTCCGATGTGTATACGCCTGTTTTATGCAATGTGCAAACTAGAACCTGAATGTAGTGGCTTATTCCTTGTCGCTGCCATTCTGTACAGCCTCGGCTTCTTCCAATTCTACCGGCTTACGTCGGTCAAATATCGCACCGAGTTCCTTTGCTTTAGCCTTGTTGAATTCCTTCTCCGCGGCGGGAAACATTTCTTCCTCTTCTTCGTCGATATGATGTTGATAACGATGGCGAAGTTCGTGGAATTGGGCGTTCCATGACGCGTCGTCCATGTCAGTATTCTGCAACTCGCCAAGCAAATCATCAATCTCTTTATGCTCGGCAACAGAATGACGACCTTCGTCCTGAAGATCGGGATTTCCAAGCATCGTCGCGTACAAAGATTGTTCTTCGGCGGCGGCATGTGCGGTGACTTCAATGCGAAATGCCTCAAACAAATCGCGGCGTTCAGGCGAATCGGTTTTGATTGCGGCAATCTTTGACAGCATCTCGCGATGCAGGTCGTGGTCCGATTTCAGGATGGAAAATATGTCAGTCATTTATGCCTCCGCTTTGGTTCGCATGATAACGCGCGGCGGATGATCGAGTTCCCGATGTGCAAGCCATTTGCTACATCGGCTTTGGTTCCCAAAGCTCGATCTTACGGCCCTCGGGATCCATGATATGGGCAAAGCGGCCATTGGCCTCATCAGGGAACGTTTTCACTGGCTCAACACCATGTTCGGCGCATCGGGCGAGGATACCGTCCAGATCATCCACCATCAGATTGAACATGAATTCTTTGTCCGAAGGCGCGAAATAATCAGTATCGGCTTTAAATGCTGAGAATACTGTTGCTGATCCGGGATGTGCTGCTGCCGCTTCGGGCGTGAAAATTATACCCCACGGTTCGACGGGGATGCCAAGCACGGAAGCGTACCAGGCGTTTGTCGCATCCGGATTTTTCGATTTGAAAAACAGGCCTCCAATACCGATCACTTTAGGCATGATGATTATTCCCATTGCTACTGGATCCCCGCATCATGCGCCGCATCGACATTTTCGTCTACAGTTGAAAAGCTGTTCCGGGATTATGCGACGAACAGTTCACATTACATGCACATGGCCGGACCTAGTCGTGTATGTGGCGCCAATCGCACCGGAAATACATTCGGACTATTGCCGCAGCCGGAGCCTTTTATGGAAACAAGACTAATCATTGCCTATTCGCTTATCGCCATCATGCTGGCGTTGGTGATTTTCGGCGGATTCAAGTTAGCCCAGAAGAAAGGCCGCACGCAACGTCGCGACAATGGCCAAGGCGAGCATATGCGCCACGACGTCGACGCCGAAATCTAGACTCTCATTCGGATCCTTGCCGAACTCCGCGATTTGCGGCAGAATTAGCGCATTAAAGTCGACTCAGGAGGGAGAGAACGACGATGATGGCTCAGAGCGCGATTTCGCCCGTGATATTAGCGCAAAACCTGACCGCAAAGGACGTCCGCGACGCGCTTAAAGCAGGCTGGCGGGATTTTTTGGCTTACCCTGTATATGGCATATTCTTCGCCGCATTCTACGTCGCGGGCGGGCTGGGGCTCGTCTACGGACTATCGAGCATGGGCCAAGGTTGGTGGCTGATCCCGATCATGGCTGGCTTCCCATTGCTCGCTCCGTTTAGCGCAGTCGGGTTATATGAGGTTAGCCGCAGACGTGAGGCAGGCTTGCCGCTAGGATGGCGCGGCGTACTGGGCGCACTTGGTGGCAAGGGCGATGAGCAACTTATCTTGATGGGCGCCATCGTCTTCGTTGCCTTCAGCTTCTGGATGATCTTGGCGCATGGTATCTTCGCCATTTTCTTAGGCGAATCCGGGATTGGCGGAGAAACTGGCGCGCTTCTGCTGTCGCCCGATGCTGTCATCATGTTGCTGGTCGGCAGCGTGGTTGGCGGGATATTTGCGCTTGGACTGTTTGCGATCACCGTCATCAGCCTGCCGATGCTGGTCGACCAGGAGGTGGATTTTATAACTGCGATCATCGTCAGTCTGGGTGTCGTGCGATCAAACAAGCGGGTGATGCTGGGATGGGCCCTGCTGGTCGGAGTTACTCTATCATTGGCGATGCTGCCCTTGTTTGCAGGGCTATTTATCGCCCTGCCCGTGCTTGGTCATGCGACGTGGCACCTATACCGGCGGGCAGTCAATTAAGCCAAGCGCACCTCACCTGAAATTGCAGCTTACCCCACCCCACATGTCGGTGATTTTCGCGGCCTGGCCTTTGCCATCCAATATGCCAAACAGCTCACCAGCAACAAATTCGGTGCCCAGGCTAGTTTCGGATATCTTTGCCGCATAAGCCGATTCCAAATCGGCGCGGCTACTGCCGGGGCCAATGCCACTTGCGGTGGTGATGGCCATATCGCCGCGCGCGTTCAGGTTCCAGCCGACAAATTTGTCCTCTTGAAAAAACAGGCCAAGCCCGTCCTCCCAATTGGCAAAGTCGAGCGGACCTGCGCCGCACTCTCCATTCTGACCGGTGTCGGGCGTTCCCCGGAATGCCAGCATTTTCAAAACATCATCGCGCGGGGTACCGAAAGCAATCGCCCGCGCCGAACCGGTTTGCGGGTTGAACAATCTCAGTCCCTCTCCCTCAACCGCAAGTGCCGGGTTATCTGTCGCGGCAGGTGCTGAATTGGTGGCAACTGGTGGCGCTGGCAGCGCGGCCTGGGCAGCCGTATCGGATTGCACGGGGTCAGCCGCTCGCGGCTCGTTCCCGCATGCGACAAGTATGGCGAGCGCCGCGAGAATGCCGATATCGCGCGCCGTCAACGTTACTTGCCCAAGCGTTTCCGGTTGGCGACAACGCTTTTGGAATAATGGGCGATGCTGCCGCTCATGATCGCTTCGGGACTGTTGCCCAACTTCCCGGTCATCAGGTCAAAGCCGAGCGCGATATTCGCCGCGACCTTCTCCGATACCATCCGCTCCGCCTCGCGCGCAGCAGTTGGCCCGCCAAGTGCAAGACTGCCCATCCGCATCGCGATCACCATGTTGGATTCGGCGGCAAGCGCCCAGGCA
>JANPKN010000279.1:0-2533 GCA_031426075.1 Sphingomonadaceae bacterium | reverse complement strand
GGGCCGACGGAGCTCGCCGCGGCATCGCTTGGATTCAACCTGTGCATGACGGCTGCGATCTTCTGTATGGGGCTGGTGACCGCCACCGCGCCGATGATGGCAAGCGAACGCGGCGCAAAGGCACATTCGGTGCGCGATATTCGACGCACCTTTCGGCAGGGCCTGTGGGTTGCGGTTGCCATCATGATCCCAATTTGGCTGATCTTGTGGCAGACCGAAGATGTCCTGCTTGCCCTTGGCCAGCAAGCCGATCTCGCGTCCAACGCGCAAAGCTATGTGCGCGCATATATGTGGTCTATCCTGCCATTCCTCTGGTTGATCATTGCCCGCAATTTCCTGTCGGCGCTTGAGCGGCCGATGTGGTCGCTGATCATCGGCATTTCGGGCGTATTCGCCAATGCCGCGTTCAATTATGTGCTCATTTTTGGCAAGCTTGGCGTGCCCGCCTTGGGCCTGGTCGGCGCAGGCATTGGAAGTATCCTGGCCAATATGTTCATGTTCATGGGCATGGTGGCGGTCATTAGCTTTCATCCAAAATTCCGGCGCTACCATCTGTTCGGACGCTGGTGGCGCAGTGACTGGCCGCGCTTTCGTGCGCTTTGGAAATTGGGCCTGCCCATTGGCGTAACCATGGGCCTTGAAGGCGGCGTGTTTGGCGTTGCGGTCATGCTGATGGGCTTGATCGATACTGCTTCGGTTGCTGCACATGCCATCGCGCTGCAAGTCGCAAGCGTGACCTTCATGGTGCCCATGGGCCTTGCGCAAGCCGCCACCGTTCGGGTCGGCATTGGCTATGGCCGCCGCGACCGGCAGATGATCCGCCGCGCAGGATGGACGAGCTTTGTGATGGGGACCGGCTTTATGGCGGCGATGGCGTTGCTGATGTGGATGGTGCCAGAGGCGCTTATATCAGTGTTTATCGACCGCGACGCGGCGATCAACGCCGAAGTTGTACAACTGGCGATCAGCTTCCTTGCGATTGCCGCATTGTTCCAGATCGTCGACGGCGCGCAAGTCGTTGGTGCTGGAATGCTGCGCGGCCTTCACGACACTACCGTGCCAATGGTCTTTGCCGCCTTTGGCTATTGGGTCGTCGGTATAGGCGTTGGTGCTTGGCTGGCATTCCGCGCAGGGTGGAATGGCGTAGGGATTTGGACTGGCCTTGCGATAGGGCTGGGTATCGTAGCTATGCTGATGCTCATCCGCTGGTCGATGCGCGAACGCCTCGGCCTTTTGCCTTCAAAAGGGTAAGATGCCCTCATATTGCGACAACGGCGGCGCGCCGCGCACTTTCACGCCTTTGCGCAGCAAAAACACATGCTTCACGATTTCGGCCTGCTGCTCAATGCCATATTGGCCGAGCTTCCAACCCGGTTTCAGGCTATAATCATAGCGGCAAAATGGATGACGTTTCAGCGGTAGAAAGATCCCTTGCTGGTGCTGCCACACATGGACCAATTCGTGGATGAAAAGCCCTTGCAGTTCCAGCCCGCGATCGCAGAAATCATCACAGAACAAATCGTTCTTGGGGTGAAACCACAGATGTCCATCGGGCGCCATCGTCACTTTGCGCGGCTGGAACCACCAGAATTTCCGGTTGTGGATTCGGATTGAGTGATAATCGAGTGCGCCGCCGAAAACCGATTCCGCCAGCGCTCGTTCGCGAATGGTGAGGGGTCTGCCCGAAGGATGCGGCCCGAACATTTGAGCTCTCAGCCGTCTATTGCTTTTTTCTCATCCGGATCGGTGCCGTCCATTTCTTGAACCCGTGCCTTCACCCGGATGCGCGCGTTGTTCGAGAACAAAAACTCGGTTTCGATCTCGCCCAAACGGCGCGGGATTAGGTTTACGCCCCACATCATCACATGCTTACCGCCGCGTTTGAATTCGACCTTTTTGCCCGCCGGTATCAGCACGCGGTTCATCGGTGACATTGTTACCGCGCCTGTTTTGGGATCGACGCCGACATCGTGCATTTCAGTGCGGATAGCAGACGGCGTGCTGACGCGGAGCAGGTAGACATCCTCTGGACCGCCATAGACATTGAAGTGGAAACCCGACGGATTGCTATCCACCGGCGACAGCGTCAGAACGGCTTCCTTGACCTTCAACTGCGGGGTCGGCCCGCATGAGCCAAGCATTAGCGCCAAAGTTGCGGTGCCAAGGGTAAAAAGTCTGCGGTTCATCGTTTTGCCTCATATATCTGTGACCGTGAAACTGTCCGAAAGCGGGGCGGACGGTCACTTTTTCCCTATCTAGGGTGGCCGAAGTCTTGTGCCAAGAGATTTGGCACCTATATCGCCGCTACAAGGTTGCATTACGGGAAAACACCGGTGCCTGATAGGGCCGGTCCGTAAGTGGCCAGTGAGAGTTCAATTTTAAAATTTCGGGGTAAGTTTTTATGGCTAAAGTTATTGGTATCGACTTGGGCACGACAAACAGCTGCGTTGCGGTCATGGACGGCGGCAAGCCCAAGGTCATTGAAAATGCAGAAGGTGCGCGTACGACACCGTCGATTGTTGCCTTTGCCAAG
>JANPKN010000278.1:0-4738 GCA_031426075.1 Sphingomonadaceae bacterium | reverse complement strand
AACGGCCCGATCCAGAAATCGAACAGGTCTCCGCCAATCAGCGTCCCGCCACGAACACGATATTTTCGTTCAAAGCTCAACAGCGACATAATACGTCCCCTTCTACCCCCAATGGGCAGGCACCACGGACCTGTCACACGATGCAACAGGCAGATTATTTTGCCCCCCGGGAGGTTCGTGACGCCGAGGCGCCACGACCTCTTAGGGGTTCTGGTTCAGGTCAATTCGCCGGAGCCATTGCTGGTGCAGCAGCCGGAGCTGCAGCAACCGGGGCTGCTACTGCAGCCGGCACAATGGTAGGTCCTTCAATCCAGTTGAAGCGATCAGTGCTCAACAGAATGAAGTGAATCAACAAAGCCAGAACGAACAGGAACATTGCCAAGGCAACGAGTGTTCTGCGCGGATCAAATATTAACCAAAGTCTCCACATGGTACCGCCTCCTTATGTTATGATTGTCGTGATGGTTGCGGTAGCAACCTGGACCGCATCATTCAGCATTGCGTAGCCATTGATGCTGGGAAGCCAAGGCCTCCACATCCAAACCAGCACATGCGCAATGATTGCGACGATGGTAAAACCAATGAAGCTGCTCACAAAAATTTTGTGAAACTCCTTGGCTTCTTCCGGAGTCAGATAGGCTCCGGGACCAAAGCGTTCGTTATCGCTCATATTCCCTACTCCATTTTAACCCCATTGAGCCGTATATTGTGACTCTTCCGGGCGTTTGCCCCGCAGCACCCTTTGCTGCAAAGGTATGTGACATCCGGCCGGGGGCTGGATGAATTTCCGGGGCGCCATTCATGCGTCTGCACCCTGTAACATGGCGGCAGCGAGCCGCTCGGCGGATACATGATCCTCTCCGGCGCGGCGGGCGCTGCGTTCTGCGGCGTCGCGCAGATTTTTTGCGGCTGATATGCGTACCAATACCGGCTGTGCTTCGACGATCGCGTCGAGCTTCGCTTTTGCCTCATGGTCCCAGCGCAGCATAGTTTGACTGCGCGCTGGTGTAGCGGCGCCCGAATCCATTTGTGTGGACAGCGGCAGGATATGAAACAACGCGTCAAACAAGGCGTTGCAAACTTCCTGCACCAAATAGGTCGCGCCTGAATATCCCATGTAGGGCGTTCCGGTGTGGCGGCGGATGGCCGCACCGGGGAAGGATGCAGGGACAAAAATCCCGCGTCCGCCACTTTCGGCCATATACATGCGTTCGTTATAGCTGCCGAAAATCACCAGGGGCGGATTGTCGAAAATGGCATCGCGCACCATTTGATTGTCGGGCTTTTGCCCTGCAGTCCGACTGAAGGCGAAGTTGCAAGGCAGGCCCATATCGTCTTCAAGAAATTTGCGGATGCCGCGTGCATAAGTGTCAGTGGCGACGATGCCAAAGCTTGCGGTGCCGAAGAAATCCTGAGTCACAGAACGCCACAAATCCCAGAGCGGTTTGATGGTCGTATGCTTTTCTTTTTCAATAAATGGCTCTGGATCGAGCCCGGTCATTTCGCCCAGCTGGCGCAAGAAACGCGTCGTTGAATCAAGCCCGATGGGTGCTTGTAGATAAGGCCGTTCAAGCTTTTCACACAGGTTGCGGCCAAATTCACGGTACATGCAGACATTGACCGAAGCGAGCGCAAGGCGGTGGATATCGGCCAGATGGCTACCCAATGGGAACACCATATTCACCTCGGCGCCAATGCCCTCAATCAGGCGGCGGATTTCTGCGAGATCCGATGGCATGTTGAACACGCCATAAGATGGACCAATGATGTTGACCTTGGGCTTGTCGCCTTCGGCAAGCGCTTTAGGCGCAACGGTTTTCTTGGGGCCAAATTCGGTCCAGAGCCATGTGAGTGCCCGATCCTCGGACTGCCATTGGTCCTCGTCAATTGTGCGCGGCAAGAAACGGCGGATATTTGTGCCTTCAGGGGTAACCCCGCCGCCGATCATTTCGGCGATGGAGCCTGTCACGACGACGGCAGGTAAATCGGGGTCAAGTGCTTTCCAGGCACGGCGCATTGCGCCTTCGGTCCCGGTCTTGCCCAGTTCCTCTTCGCCAAGGCCAGTGACGACAATGGGCAACTCATGTGGCGGCAAGCCATCGGTATAATGCAGGACGGATGTGACCGGCAGGTTTTCACATCCGACCGGACCGTCAATAATAACCTGAAGCCCTTTGATCGCGGTGAACGCATATACCGCGCCCCAATACCCGCCCGCGCGATCATGATCGATGATTAACGTCATGACCCGATCGCCTCCGCAGCTTTAGCGGCGGCTGCATTTTGCGCTGCGAACTTGGCTTTAAACTTTGGCCGGTCAACGGGTGTTTCTTCCCAGATGCCAGCTGCATGGCCTGTGCCGACGCCTTCAAAAAAGGCATGCATTTTATCGAAGCGTTCCTTGTTGCCGATGGCGGCGTTGATCACTTGCGCAAGGCTGCCTGCGCCTGCGGGGCCCATTAAAGGTCGAGCAGAGATCAGGTTGGTGAAATAGAGCGCTGGGATCGCCTTCGCCTTGGCATGTTGCACAACGGGCGTTGTGCCAATGGAAAGATCGGGGTGGAATTCCTCGACCGCTGCAATATCCTGTTCAAGGCTGGCGCGGTAATTTACGCGAACGCCCTTGGCCTCAAGCCACTCCCGGTCAGGGTCTGACCATTTTGTGCGTGGGCAGGCTGTGCCGACATAAGGCACGTCGGCGCCGCTTTCGATGAGCAGCCGTGCGACCAGAAGTTCTGATCCTTCATAGCCTGAAACCGTTATTCTGCCCTTGATTGGCTTGGCGGCAAGTGCGCCTTGGATGGCTGGCAAAATGGCGTTCTGCGCAGCAGCGATTTGGTCGGCGCTTGCGCCCGTGGCTTCGCCGATGGCCTTAAGCCAGGCAGCGGTGCCATCTCGGCCAACAGGGGCGGAGCCAACGACCTTGCGACCAGCAGCTTCAAATTCGCGCACGCTGGCGGTGTAAAATGGATGGATGGCGGCAATGACTGCGCCATCAAGCGCCGCATATAATTCGCGCCATTCGCGTGTGGGTACGACGGGTCCAGCGGCGAGGCCTAAGGGCTCAAGCATATGGGCAATACCCATCGGATCGGCTGGGAACATTTCGCCAAGCAAAGTAACCGACGGCTTGTCGGGCAATGACGCGGGCGCGGCAACCGGGCCTTGGCTTGCCTCGGTGCGCGCATATTTCAGCATCGCACCTGCAAGGACATCCTTGGCCTCGGCATGCGTTGGAATGCCAAAGCCGGGCACATCAATACCGACAATGCGCACGCCGTTAATCGCGTCAGGCAACAGCCGCAAAGGCACACCACTTGCGGTCGGCACACATAGGTTGGTGACAACAATCGTGTCGTATTTTTCGGGATCAGCCATCAATTCGACAGCTTCCTTGATGTCCTCAAACAATTTGCCTGTCACAAGTGTTTCGGAACTGAAGGGGACATAGCCAACGCTGCGGCGAGCGCCGTAGAAGTGCGATGTGAAGGTCAGGCCGTACACGCAGCATGCTGATCCCGACAGGATCGTCGCGGTGCGGCGCATACGCAGGCCAACCCGAAGCGAGCCAAAGGCAGGGCACATGGATTGCGGTTGGTCATGTGGGCCAAGCGGATAATCCTTGGCGTATTGGTCGAGGATTTCGGTCTTGCCAGCCTTTTTCGCGGCCTCAAGCATGACGTCCTTCCCGCCATGGCAGCCGCTTCCTTCAACGGGCGCGGCAGACACGTCCATACGATCACGCGCACGGTCTGTTGCTGTTGGGGCGACGAGATCAGTCACGCATCAAACCTCATCATAAATGACCTCAAGTGATGGCTTCACTTCATAAGTGCCGCCGCGCATGTCGGCCTGTGTTGCCGGCACGAGCTGAATGTTGCCGCCGACTTCATCTGGTGAAAACAGGCCAAGCAGACCGTCTTGCTCAAGTGGCTTTGGCTGGCGTGGCGGCGCGTTGGCGACATTTTCACCAAGCTCTGCAAACAGGCTTCCCCATTCACTGTCGGATGTTCCGATGATCTGATAATTGGCAGACTTGCGGCGAATATCTTCGTTCGCGGGGATCGCTATCAGAACGGGGATATCGACAGCTTCGGCAAATGCTTGCGCTTCGCCAGTGCCGTCATCCTTGTTGATGATCATTCCCGCAACACCAACATTGCCGCCCATTTTGCGGAAATATTCGACCGCCTTGCAGACATTGTTGGCAACATAAAGCGACTGAAGATCGTTCGACCCTACGACGATAACCTTTTGGCACATGTCACGTGCAATCGGCAGGCCGAAGCCACCGCAAACAACATCGCCCAGGAAATCGAGCAGGACATAGTCAAATCCCCAATCATGGAAGCCAAGCTTTTCAAGAAGCTCAAAACCATGAATGATCCCGCGTCCGCCGCAACCGCGGCCAACTTCGGGTCCACCAAGTTCCATCGCGAACACGCCGTCGCGTTGGAAGCAGACGTCTTCGATCGAGACTTCCTCACCGGCAAGTTTCTTGCGTGATGAGGTTTCGATAATCGTGGGGCAACTTTTGCCGCCAAACAGCAATGATGTGGTATCGGACTTAGGGTCGCAACCGATGAGCAAAATCCGCTTGCCTTGCTGCGCCATCATGTAACTTAGATTCGAGAGCGCGAAGCTCTTGCCTGAGCCGCCTTTGCCGTAGATCGCGATGATCTGCGTTTCTTTCTTCACTTCACCGGTGTGAACAGGATCCGGTTCGATCGCGGCTTCA
>JANPKN010000277.1:0-2968 GCA_031426075.1 Sphingomonadaceae bacterium | reverse complement strand
GATATCCGATGCCATCCCGCGAGCGCCGCCCGATGGCTGATGCACCATGATCCGGGCATTCGTTAAGGCAACTCGCATGCCTGGTTCACCTGCCGCAAGCAGAAAGCTGCCCATCGATGCAGCCTGTCCAATGCACACAGTTCCCACGCGCGGGCGTATATATTGCATCGTGTCGTGAATCGCCATGCCAGCGGTTACGACGCCCCCGGGCGAATTGATGTACATCCAGATGTCTTTTTTCGGATTATCCGATTCCAGGAACAACAACTGGGCGGTAATGACCGAGGCCATATTATCTTCGACTTCGCCGGTCACAAAAATGATCCGCTCGCGCAACAAGCGCGAAAAAATGTCCCAGCTGCGCTCCCCCCGGTTCGATTGCTCGATTACGACAGGGACCAGTGCTTGGACGGGATCAAAAGGAACGTGCATGAAATACCTCTAACATGTTATGTTTATGCGTCAGTGCCTACATCGGCGCGGGCAAGCAAAGTTTCAAGCACGAAAACGGTTAAGTTTTGGGGCATGTTTGAGAATGAAGTGAAAAGCGAGATTTCATTAAAATTACAAAATCGATTAGTCTGTAGATATTGATTGTTTTGACCGATTGAGTGCTAGATGCGATTATCCATAGTCTAGAATGTAAATATCACTGAACTCGGAGGAATTAGAAATGGCAGATGCAGATCCCCGCGATGGTTGCCCAATGCGCTCGGGCGGAGAAATCAAGATGCGTTCATTGCTTGGGCGGCAGAACAAGGACTGGTGGCCCGATGCGCTGCCGGTTGACATGCTTCACCAACACGGCGTGTCGCCTGACCCGATGGGCGAAGATTTCGACTATGCCGAGGCTTTTAAAAAGCTCGATTATCAAGCCCTGAAAAAAGACCTCACCGCATTGATGACGGATAGCAAGCCTTGGTGGCCCGCTGACTACGGTCATTATGGACCCTTCATGATTCGCATGGCTTGGCATGCGGCCGGCACATATCGTGTCACCGATGGTCGTGGCGGCGCAGGCAGTGGGCAGCAACGATTCGAACCGCTGAACAGCTGGCCCGATAATGGCAACCTCGACAAGGCGCGCCGGTTGTTATGGCCAATCAAGCAAAAATATGGTTCGTCGATAAGTTGGGCCGACCTCTTCATTCTTGCCGGCAATGTCGCCATTGAAAGCATGGGCGGACCCGTGTTTGGTTTCGGCGGTGGACGCAGAGACGTCTATCAGTCTGAGGGCGACACTTTCTGGGGCGCAGAGGAAATCTGGGTCGACCAAGGTGCAAAGACGCGACTTGATGAAGAGAACGTCGAACTGGAAGGGCCACTTGCTGCAATCCAGATGGGCCTGATCTACGTCAACCCTGAAGGACCCGGCGGAAATCCCGACCCATTGCAATCAGCGCGCGACATGAAAGCGACGTTTGCACGCATGGCGATGAACTCAGAAGAAACAGTTGCGCTGACGGCTGGTGGACACGCCTTTGGCAAGGCACATGGTGCCAAGCCAGGTGCAACCTTCGGCCATGCACCCGCAGGCGAAGCCATTCACCAGCAGGGCTTTGGCTGGCTGACCGACGTCGACGAGATCGGCAAGGGTCACATCACGACCTCTGGCATCGAAGGCGCTTGGTCGAACAACCCGACTCAGTGGGGCGGCGACTATTTCCGTATCCTTTTCAAATATGACTTTGAACTTGTGGAAAGCCCGGCCGGCGCAAAGCAATGGCAGCCAATCAACCCCGATCCCGAAGACATGGCACCTGACGCGCGTGACCCATCGAAACGTGTTCCAACGATGATGACGACGGCAGATATGGCCCTCAAGATGGATCCGGAATTCCGCGCGATTTCGGAACGGTTCCGCGACGACCAAGCGGCGCTCGACGATGCGTTCGCCCGCGCATGGTTCAAGCTGTGCCACCGCGATATGGGGCCAAAGAGCCTGTATCTCGGCCCTGAGGTTCCGAAAGAGACACTTATCTGGCAAGACCCGGTCCCTGTTGGCACCACGCCGTCCGACGCAGATGTTGCTGCGTTCAAGTCAGTAGTGCTCGAAAGCGGACTGACTGTACCGCAACTGGTCAAAACGGCTTGGGCATCTGCCTCAACCTATCGCAAGTCAGACAAGCGTGGCGGTGCCAATGGTGCACGCATCGCGCTTGCTCCGCAGAAGGACTGGGATGTCAACGAGCCGGCTGAGCTGGCTAAGGTTCTGGCGAAGCTGAACGAGCTGCGTGGCTCAATGAGCCTTGCCGACGCAATCGTGTTGGCTGGTTCGGCAGCGGTTGAGAAGGCAGCAAAGGACGGTGGCTTTAACGTAACCGTGCCCTTCACCGGCGGTCGCGGCGATGCGACGCAGGACTGGACCGATGTAGAGAGCTTCCACTGGATGGAGCAGCAAGCCGATGGTTTCCGTAATTATCTCAAGACACGCCAGCCGGTGAAGACTGAGGAGTTGCTTCTTGACAGGGCGTCGCTGCTCGATCTGTCTGGGCCGGAAATGACGGTGCTATTGGGCGGCCTTCGGGTTTTGGGCGCAAACCATGGTGACATTCCCGAGGGTGTATTCACAAACCGTAAGGGTGTGCTGACCAACGACTTCTTCGTAAACCTGTTCGACAATGAAACCTTTTGGGATCTGGTCGACACAGCAAGCGATGAAGAGTTCATCGGCTACACCCGTGGCGGCCGGACCGAGAAGTGGCGTGCAACGCGTACTGATCTGATCTTCGGTTCGAACAGCCAGCTTCGCGCGACCGCCGAAGTTTATGCCGAGCGCGGCCACGAAGAAAAGTTCGTACGCGACTTCGTAAAGGCATGGGTCAAGGTCATGAATGCCGACCGCTTTGATCTAAAGTAAGTTGATAATGC
The DNA here is from genome assembly GCA_031426075.1 of Sphingomonadaceae bacterium. Taxonomy (GTDB): domain Bacteria; phylum Pseudomonadota; class Alphaproteobacteria; order Sphingomonadales; family Sphingomonadaceae; genus Sphingorhabdus_B. The sequence goes on along the minus strand of JANPKN010000277.1, from coordinate 97 downwards.
TAAAAGGGCTTGGATCATTCCGAGCCCTTTTACGCGCTCAATTCGTATTTACCCCTGGCTGGCTATCCTGCCCGCCCATCGCATAGCGCACCTTTAC
>JANPKN010000276.1:0-3812 GCA_031426075.1 Sphingomonadaceae bacterium | reverse complement strand
GAAAACGCAGGCGACGCGTTCACCCTGCAACCATCCCTAGAACGCAATAGAGAGCAGCCCTGGGCCAATTATGTCCGGGGGACGTTGTCAGCCCTCCAAAACGAAGGATATGCCCTCAGTGGCGCTCAAATCGCCATTGCGGGCAATCTTCCAAAGGGCGCGGGGCTATCGTCTTCGGCCTCGCTTGAGGTTGCGGTGGGCAAGGCCATGCTGGCGCTCATAGGCACAGACATCGACAACACCCGCCTCGCGCAAATCGCGCAAGCGGCGGAGTGCGATTTTGTCGGCACCAAATGCGGCATCATGGACCAATTGATTTCGGCACAAGGCAAGGCTGGCCATGCGCTGTTGATCGACTGTCGCAGTTTGGAACTTACCGACGCGCCGATCCCCGATGATGTCGCGATCATGATTGTGCATTCGGGCGTCACACGCGGATTGGTCGACGGGCATTATAACGAACGGCGGCGGCAATGTGAGGCTGCGGCCAAGGCCATGGGCGTGCCAGCGTTGCGCGACGCGGATTTGGACATGCTCGCTGCGGCCAATCTTGACGCAGTCACTACCGCCCGTGCGCGACATGTCATTACGGAGAACCAGCGCACATTGGACGCGGCTGATGCGCTTGCCAAAAGCGACCTTGCCGCGCTTGGCGTGCTGATGGCGCAAAGCCATGCATCGATGCGCGACGATTTCGAAATTACTGTTCCGGCAATCGATGACTTGGTAGCGCACCTGCAAAATGCAATTGGGTATCAAGGGGGCGCGCGCATGACAGGTGGAGGATTTGGCGGCGCTTGTGTGGCGATCATGCCGCTTGCGTTTGTTGCAGAAGTGCAAGCCGCAATACAAAAACAATATAAAACACCCGATGGCGATGCGCCGCTGATCATGGTTGAACGGCCGGGACCCGGTGTCGCCATTTTATGATGCGTGATTGGGTAAAGCAGGCACTGCGCGAACCGTTGGTTCATTTTCTCGCGGCAGGGTCCGCCTTGTTTCTGCTGATGGGCCAATTTGGCGCGGAAGACAGTCTGGACCGCAGTATCACGATCAATGAGGCTGACGTGGCACGGCTCGCGTCGCAATGGGAGCAGACATGGCGCCGACCACCAACGCCGCCAATACTCGACAATCTGATCCGCGATTCTATCAAGGAGGAAATCTATTTCCGCGAGGCCATGCGCCTTGGCCTTGATGTCGACGACCCAGTCATCCGCCGCCGGCTGCGGGCCAAAATGGAATTTCTGGCGACAGCGCAAATCCAGAATATGGAGCCATCTCAAGCCGCGCTTCAAAGCTTCTATGCAGCCAACAAGATCCGCTACGCCGAAAAGCCCGCCTATAGTTTTGACCAGCAATTTTTGGGCGAGGATGAAGATACGGCCAAAGCATCGGTCATGGCCCTGAACGCCGGAAAGCCGGTGCAGAACCAACCGCTCAGCGTATCTGCCAGCATGGATAATGCCGCCTCGGCTGTCATCGCAAAGCAATTTGGCGATGGCTTTGCCGACAGCCTCCGCACATTGGCCCAAGGGCGCTGGAGCGGCCCCGTCCAGTCCGGTTTCGGCTGGCATGCCGTGCGGGTGCGTGAGGTCGTTCCGTCCGGCACGCCCCCATTGTCCGACATCCGCCAGCGGGTTTCCAACGACTGGCGCGCCGAGACGGAAGCCAAACGCGAAGCGGCCGCCTATCAGGCGCTGCTCGACGGATATGATATTCGTATCGCCAAGCCGTGATTGTCCGCCTTATCCTTTTGTTCATGCTCGTAGCGGGTTTTACGTCGGCTGCCCGCGCCGATGACTTGCAGCCGGGCTATCTGGAAATCCGCGAAGTTGAAGCCGCAACCCACCAGTATAAAATCACATGGAAAGCGCCCATCCGGCCCGGTCTGGCAGCGCGCGTAGTCCCCGTTTTTCCTGACGACTGTACGGCTACCGATCCCGTGCGCAGCGTTGATGCCGCGGCTTTGCTCGCACGCTGGGACATTGACTGTCGCGAAGCACTGGCTGGCCGCTCGGTTCGCCTAATCGGTATGGCGAACACACCAGCCGATGCGTTGCTGCGCTATCAGTCAGCAAATGGTATAACCCAAGCGGCTCGGATGACCCCAGCCAACTCCGCCGCTGTCATCATGCAAAAGCCCGACAGATGGCAGGTCGCGCGCACCTATTTCGTTACGGGTGTTGAACATATCCTGATGGGTTATGACCATCTGTTGTTCGTGCTTTGCCTCGTGCTCTTGCTTAACGGCGCTTGGCGCGTTGCGGCTACGGTCACGGCCTTCACTGTCGCGCATTCGCTGACACTGGTCGCAACGACGCTTGAGCTTATCAGCGTGCCCGGCCCGCCAGTTGAGGCTGCTATTGCGCTCTCGATTGTCTTCCTTGCCGTTGAAATTGTGAAGCGCAAGCCGGGTGAGTTGCGTTTGTCCGAGCGTTTTCCATGGGCCGTAGCGTTCCTTTTTGGATTGCTCCATGGCTTCGGCTTTGCAGGCGCGCTTGCCGAAATCGGATTGCCTCAGGGCGAAGTTCCCATGGCGTTGCTGACGTTCAACCTTGGAGTCGAGGCGGGGCAACTTGTTGTCGTAAGCGTCGCTATGTTGGTTTTTCGGGCGATCCACCGCGTTCGTGCACGTGATGCCAGCCGCATTCAAACCATAAGCGCCTACGCCATCGGCAGCATCGCCGCGATGTGGTTGCTGCAACGCATACTGCCTGCTTGAGCGCCGGGAAATACTATACTAGCTTTGCGCCAATCGACTCTCGAGGTCACCAGGATGGCTGAAGCAAAAACAAAGCCCAGTATTGTCAATGTCGACGCCTTCATTGCTGCGGTTGAAAAGCCGGTGCGCCGTGAAGATGCCCTGGTTCTGCGCGAGATGATGGAGCGCGTAACAGGCGAGCCTGCAACGATGTGGGGGCCGTCCATAATTGGCTTTGGCAGCTATCATTACAAATATGCCAGCGGGCACGAGGGCGACACCTGTCGCGTTGGATTTTCGCCGCGTTCGGCCAATCTCGTCCTATATGCCGGGTCTTTCCCGGAATATGCGGCGCTTCTTGAGCGGCTGGGCAAACATAAGGCTGGGAAAGGCTGTCTTTATCTCAACAAGCTGGCTGATGTAGACTTATCGGTGCTGGAGGAAATTATCCGGTACAGCTACAAATCGACGGCACCATAGGACAAACGGCCAAAAAAACGCAGCCAGTGAAGTCGTTCGTCTGGTTTATATCTAATGTTAGTTAATTCTTAACGCAATTCCGACACGTCGGAAGGTGGAAGGAATTCAGCCGTGGCATTGCAGCACAGAGAAGCGAAGATCGAAACGTCTATCGATAATCGTCGACAGCGTCGCCACAAGTTGCTTCTTGAGGTCGAGGCCCGCGGTTCAAACGCGATTACCGGTACGGTAATCGTACTTGATATTTCCGATACGGGCCTTTTGATTGAAACCCAGGCCGAGCTTGGCGTTGGCGAGATGATTGAGGTCAACCTTCCGCAGGCTGGTCTGATGGAGGCCGAAATCGTCTGGGCGGGCGGTCAAATTTATGGCTGCAGATTTTCTCAAAACCTCACGCCAGCAGCCATTAGCGCGGCGCGGCTTGGAGGTCGCTTTACACTGGCCGGAACCGACAAAGTCCCGCAGCTCGCAACAACTGAAAAAGCTGGAAGCGATGCCGTAGCCTCCATCGCAGCGACAGAGGGCATGTCACTTGGCGCAAGATTGTGGGTCATCATCGGGCTGGCACTTAGTTTATGGATTATCATTGGTGCTGCCGCGACCTGGATGATCGCTTAGGTCACAATAC
>JANPKN010000275.1:0-12091 GCA_031426075.1 Sphingomonadaceae bacterium | reverse complement strand
ATCGGCGGGCCACGGGTCCATGTTTGCCTATGCGACCTTGTACCTCACTGGATACGCAAGCCCAACGATCGACGATATCCGCAACTTCCGCCAGTTGGGCAGCCCTTGCGCTGGCCATCCAGAAAATTTCCTTATTGACGGCATTGAGTGCACCACCGGACCACTTGGGCAGGGTTTGGCCATGGCCGTCGGTATGGCCATTGCAGAACGCCACCTCAATGCTCGCTTTGGCGACGATCTGGTGGATCATCGCACGTGGGTCGTCGCAGGCGACGGGTGCCTGATGGAAGGCATCAACCACGAAGCCGTTGGACTTGCCGGACACCTCGGCTTGGGTCGACTGATCGTTTTCTGGGACGATAACCGCATAACCATCGATGGTTCGACCGATTTGTCGACCAGCGAGGACATCACGGCACGGTATGTCGCCAGTGGCTGGCATGTAGAAGCGTGTGATGGTCATAACTTTGCTGACATAGAGCGCGCAATCTCGGCCTCCTTGGCTGACAACCGGCCATCTTTAATTGCGTGCCGGACTTTGATTGGTAAAGGATCGCCAAACAAAGAAGGTACCAAGGCACCACATGGCAGCCCGCTTGGTGCGGACGAAATCGTTGCGACGCGTGCCGCAATTGACTGGCCCTATCCTGCGTTCGAAATTCCTGATGACATACTTGGGGCATGGCGCGCGACTGGCGAAGCTGGGGTGGCCGCGCACGCGGAGTGGCAACAACGGCTTTCGGCATCGGCAAAGGCAACCGAATTCAAAACAGCCATGGCAGGCGAACCGGGCGCTGCGTGGCTTGAGCCGCATCTGAATGCCCTGATTGCCGCCCCACAGAAAATTGCGACGCGAAAGGCATCCGAAAATGCGCTGACCGCCGCCACTGCTGTGATACCGGAACTGTTGGGTGGTTCTGCCGATCTGACAGGTTCAAATTTTACCCGAACTGTGTCCACCAATACGTTGGATAAAAACGATTATTCGGGTCGTTATGTCAATTACGGCATCCGCGAATTCGGCATGGCAGCGGCTATGAACGGCATGGCGTTGCACGGTGGCATAATTCCATATGGTGGCACGTTCCTGATCTTCTCGGATTATTGTCGAGCTGCCATTCGCCTATCTGCTTTGCAGGAAACGCGCGTCATTTACGTGATGACGCATGATTCCATCGGGGTTGGCGAAGATGGCCCGACTCACCAGCCAATCGAACAGATTATGTCGCTCCGTCTGATACCGAATTTAGACGTATATCGGCCATGCGATGCGATTGAAACGGCCGAGTGTTGGGCCTTGGCTATCGAAAGCGCATCCACGCCATCGGTGTTGGCGCTGTCGCGTCAGAACCTGCCGCAATTGCGGACTGACATCAGCGAGAATCTCTCGGCTAAGGGCGCCTATAAGTTGCGCGCAGCAAATGCCGACCGCAAAGTTATCTTGATCGCAACTGGTTCCGAGGTGGAAATTGCTGTCTCGGTCGCCGAAAAGCTTGAAGCTCAGGGCATCGGAGCAGACGTGGTCTCAATGCCCGTTTGGCAGCGCTTTGACGCGCAGCCTGATGGCTACAAGTCGGAACTTTTGCCTTCCGGAACGCTGCGTGTCTCCATCGAAGCAGGCACGACAATGGGTTGGGAGCGTTATGTCGGCGACGGAATTCGCATCGGCATCGACAGCTTTGGCGCCTCAGGACCCATCGACGCACTATACGAACATTTCGGCCTGACGGCTGACAAGATAACCCCGCAAATTGTCGCTCGATTGGGCTGATAGGAGCAAGCATGACTGTAAAAGTAGCAATTAACGGATTTGGCCGCATCGGTCGTTTGGTCGCGCGCGCGATATTGGAGCGCGATGACCATGACTTGGAACTCGTCGCGATCAACGATCTCGCGCCGGCTAAGGCGAACGCACTTTTGTTCAAGCGTGACAGTGTCCATGGTCCGTTTCCCGGCACGGTAGAGGCTGATGGAAATGACATCATCGTCAACGGTAACCGCATCCATGTAACCGCCGAGCGTGATCCAGCCAATCTTCCGCATGCCGCAAACGGCGTGGATATCGCGCTTGAATGCACTGGCTTTTTCACTGATCGTGCGAGCGCGGAAAAGCATCTCGCTGCCGGCGCTAAGCGCGTGCTTATTTCTGCACCCGGCAAAAATGTCGATAAAACTGTTGTCTTTGGCGTCAACCATGAGGTGCTGACTGCTGCCGATGTGATCGTTTCAAACGCAAGCTGCACCACCAACTGCTTGGCGCCTTTGGCGAAGGTTTTAAACGACGCCATCGGTATCGAGCGCGGACTGATGACCACGATCCACAGCTACACCAATGATCAGAAGATTCTCGACCAGATTCATGACGACATGCGCCGCGCGCGTGCCGCTGGAATGTCAATGATTCCCACGACAACCGGTGCTGCGCGGGCTGTTGGCGAAGTCATGCCTGAACTGAAGGGCAAGCTGGACGGTTCGGCGATCCGGGTGCCTACGCCGAATGTCAGCATCGTTGACCTGACCTTCACGCCAAAGCGCGACACCAGCGTTGAGGAAGTGAACGCATTGTTAAAGGCTGCATCTGAAGGCGCCTTGAAGGGCGTGCTGGCTTATTCCGATGAGCCTTTGGTCTCGATCGATTATAACCATTGCCCTGCAAGCTCGACCATCGACAGCCTGGAAACTGCGGTTATTGACGGCAAGCTGGTCCGCGTGTTGAGCTGGTATGACAATGAATGGGGTTTCTCCAACCGTATGGTCGACACTGCCGGCGTCATCGGTAAGTTTCTGTAAGGATCGATTGATGACATTCCGCACGCTCGACGATTTAGGGGATATCAAGGGGCAACGGGCGCTTGTCCGCGTTGACCTGAATGTGCCCATGGCCGACGGGCGTGTCACCGACGAGACACGTATGCGTGCGTTGTTGCCAACCGTGCTTGAACTGGCGGACAAGGGTGCGAAGGTTCTCCTACTTGCGCATTTCGGTCGTCCCAAGGGGGCCAAGCACAGTGAAATGTCCGTGTCGATGGTGCTGGATGCCTTGCAAAAGGTGCTAGGTCGCGAGATCATGTTTGTGCCTGAAATAGCGGGAGACGTTGTCGCGCAATCTATTCGTATTTTGGCGGATGGTGACATCGCACTCCTCGAAAACACGCGATTTTGGCCCGGCGAGGAAAAAAATGACCCGGATCTTGCGCGAGCGGTCGCCGCAAATGGCGATTTCTACGTAAATGACGCATTTTCCGCGGCCCATCGCGCGCATATGTCGACGGAGGGACTGGCGCATATCTTGCCAGCTTATGCGGGTCGTTCGATGGAGGCGGAGTTGAAGGCGCTTCAGGCGGCGCTGGGTTCACCCGAGCATCCCGTGGCGGCCGTTGTGGGCGGCGCGAAAGTCTCGACGAAGCTGGACGTGCTCAACAATCTTGTAAAGCAGGTAGACCATCTGATCATCGGCGGGGGCATGGCAAATACATTTCTGGCAGCACGCGGCGTAAATGTCGGCAAGTCACTTTGTGAACATGAACTCGCTGATCAAGCTAATGCCATCATGGACGCGGCCGACGCTGCGGGCTGCACGGTGCATTTGCCTTATGACGTCGTGACGTCAGTTGAATTCCGCGCAAATCCACCGATCCGGACAGTGAATGTCCATGAGGTCGCCGCCGACGAGATGATCCTTGATGTGGGGCCCGCCGCTGTTGAGGCGTTGGCGGATGTCCTCAAAAACTGTCGCACTTTGGTGTGGAACGGGCCATTGGGGGCATTCGAGATTGAACCTTTTGATGCTGCCACCGTTTCACTGGCGCGGACGGCAGCTGCGCTAACCCGAGAAGGTTCGTTAGTATCGGTTGCTGGTGGCGGAGATACTGTCGCGGCGTTGGCGCATGCTGGCGTTACCGAGGATTTTACATTTGTATCTACCGCAGGCGGTGCATTCCTCGAATGGATGGAAGGCAAACCGCTACCCGGGGTAGATGCTTTGAATGTCACTTAAACATGCGGGGCATTGCCCCGTTTTTTTCGTCTGTCGATGCATACGTATGCCCGACTTGAATGCATAGGAATTAATCATGAATTACAATGATATGCTTGAAAAAGTTGCGAGCGGTTCTGGATTTATCGCGGCGCTCGATCAAAGCGGCGGCTCAACCCCAAAAGCGTTGCGTGGCTACGGTATAGAAGAAGACGCTTACGGTAGTGATGAAGAGATGTTTGCGTTGATTCACGACATGCGCGCACGGATCATGACTGCGCCGAGTTTCTCTGGCGAAAAGGTTTTGGGTGCCATCTTGTTCGAACGGACGATGGATGGGGAAGCAGGCGGCAAACCGGTACCTGCTGCCCTGCAGGATCGCGGTGTCGTCCCCTTCCTTAAAGTCGACAAGGGTCTTGAGGATGAGGCTGACGGCGTTCAACTGATGAAGCCAATGTCTGGTCTCGATGAGCTTCTGAAGCGCGCTAAGACCATGGGCATGTTTGGTACTAAAATGCGTTCGGTTATCAATCAGGCATCGCCATCTGGCATAGAAGCCATCGTGAAGCAGCAATTTGACGTGGCGGAACAAATCCTTGCTGCAGGGTTGATGCCCATTATCGAGCCAGAGGTGAACATTAAAAGCACGGATCGCGCGCAGAGCGATGTCCTGTTGCGCGACGAAATCCTGAAGGCGCTGGATCATGTTTCTGCTGACCACCAGGTTATGTTAAAGCTTTCAATACCAGCCGAAGCCTGCACGTTTGACGTGTTGATCACGCACCCGCGCGTTTTGCGCGTGGTTGCCCTGTCCGGCGGTTATGCTCGGCAGGAAGCTTGCGCCGAGCTTGCCAAGAACAAAGGCATAATCGCCAGTTTCTCACGCGCTCTGTTAGAAGACTTGCGCCACCAGATGACGGCGGATGAATTCGATGCGGCGCTTTCCAGCGCCATCGACGAAATTCACGCGGCGTCGGCAACTTAAGTTTGGAGAGGGGCCGGCGGCAAATGCGCAAGATGTTTGCCGCCGGCCTAAAGCCTCGCTAATGAGCGCGGCATGAAAGAATTTCCCTGCCAATTATATCTGATCTCGCCGCTTGAAGTCGGTGGAGATTTTCCGGCCCAGCTTGAGGCGGCGTTGTCCGCTGGCCCAGTCGCGGCGTTTCAGTTTCGCGTCAAGAATGTGGATCAGCATGAGGCTGCGGCTCTGGCCGAACCATTGCAGGCGATTTGCGCCGCGCATGAGGTCGCATTTATAGTGAACGACAGCGTTGCACTGGCTAAACGCCTCAAAGCCGATGGTGTGCATATGGGGCAGGGCGATGGTGACGTGCGTGAAGCACGCGAACTTCTTGGTAGCGACGCGCAAATTGGCGTAACCTGTCACAATAGCCGCCATCTTGCCATGGAGGCGGCCGAAGCCGGGGCAGACTATGTGGCCTTTGGGGCATTTTACCCATCGGACACGAAGCAGGTCGAACATGTGGCGGAACTGGACACGTTGCAGAAATGGTCGTTCATAACTGAAGTGCCCTGTGTGGCTATCGGCGGCATTACGCCCGGTAATGCAAAGCCGTTGATTGACGCGGGGGCAGACTTCATTGCTGTCAGCAGCGCTGTCTGGAAACACCCGCAAGGCGCTGCCGAAGCGGTAAAGGCGTTCAACGCACTGCTTGCCTAATTGCGTCGTCATCGTTAAAGGCCGCGTCCATCGGCACGTTTTTGCGTGCCTGCTCTTTCCATCTGTCAAGCGAGTGCACTCATGAAAATCAACGCGGTTGAAATCAAGCCGGGTAACATTCTGGAATATGAAAACGGCCTATGGCGCGTCGTTAAGACTGCGCACACCCAACCGGGTAAGGGCGGTGCATATATGCAGGTTGAACTCAAGAACCTCCGCGATGGCCGCAAGAACAACATCCGTTTTCGTTCGGCTGAAAGCGTGGAAAAGGTGCGCCTTGACCAGAAAGACTTCCAGTTTCTTTACGCTGAAGGCGACAATCTCGTATTCATGGACAAAGAAACCTATGATCAGGTAACGCTGCCAAGCGATCTTTTGGGCGATGCAGCAGCTTTCCTTCAGGACGGCATGGACGTTGTCATGGAAATGTATGACGACGAAGCGCTTTCTGTCGCTTTGCCTGATCAGATTGAAGCCACTATTGTCGAAGCGGATGCTGTGGTTAAGGGCCAGACAGCATCATCCAGCTACAAACCTGCTATCCTCGACAATGGTGTCCGCGTCATGGTTCCGCCGTTTATCAGCGCAGGAACGCGTATCGTGGTCGATGTGTACGAACGGGAATATGTTCGGAAGGCCGACTAATGCCAGCGCTTACAGGTCTTTTGACCATCATGGAAAAAGCGGCCCGTAAAGCGGGTGGCAAACTTCGTCGCGACTTTGGCGAGATCGAACATTTGCAGGTTTCGCAAAAGGGACCTGCAGACTTTGTTTCGAAGGCCGATGAGCGCGCCGAAGATACGATCTTCCGTGAACTTGAAATCGCGCGTCCCGACTGGGGTTTCCTGATGGAAGAAGGCGGCGAAATTGCCGGAGCCGATGGTAAGCCGCGGTTCATCGTTGATCCGCTTGATGGCACCAGCAATTTTCTGCATGGCATTCCGCATTTCGCAATCTCGATTGCGGTGCAAGATCCAAAACCTGATGGTTCAGGCTGGGGCGATATCTTCGCTGGCCTTGTTTACAATCCGATTACCGACGAAAGCTTCTGGGCTGAACGTGGCAAGGGCGCTTGGCTTGGCAACCGCCGTCTGCGGGTATCGGCGAGGCGTCAATTGAACGAAGCGCTGATTGCCACGGGCACGCCTTACAAGGGCCATGGCGATTTTGACGAGTGGACCAAGATTTTTGGTGCCATTGGTCCTTCGGTTTCTGGTGTCCGCCGCTTTGGTGCTGCCAGCCTTGATCTCGCTTGGTTAGCTGCTGGGCGCTATGATGGTTTCTGGGAAAGTGGTCTTTCTCCATGGGATACGGCCGCTGGATGCCTGTTGGTGCGCGAGGCTGGAGGTTTTGTTACCGACTATCGAGGCAGAAGCCCGCATATCGCAGATGTTCAGGTTTTGGCAGCAAATGACATCTTGCACAGTAAGCTGCATAAGCTGTTGGTTGGCGCTATAAAATAAACCACGAAAATGGCAGAAAAAATGCCGAGTCTTGGCCTTGCAGGTGCGGACTCTTCTGCCTAAAAGCGCCGCAACTTACAAGGTTCGGAAGCGAGTCTGATATGACTGATTTGTCGCAATATTTGCCCATACTGCTTTTCCTGGTGATTGCGCTCGCCCTGTCTTCGGCCTTTGTTTTTTTGCCGATGGGCGTGTCGCGGTTAACGGGCACGCATAAGCCGACAGAAGCAAAGCTGACCGAATATGAATGCGGATTTCCGGCCTTCGAAGACTCGCGCAGCCAGTTTGATGTTCGTTTCTACCTCGTCGCGATATTGTTTATCATTTTTGACCTTGAAGCAGCTTTTTTGTTTCCCTGGGCAGTTAGCTTGGGTGAAACCGGTTGGATCGGTTGGGGCACGATGATGCTGTTCCTGTTCGAACTCGTCATCGGATTTATTTATGCATGGAAAGTGGGAGCACTCGAATGGGAGTAATCACACCAGCATTGTCGGATGTGCAAGCACCGGATGCAGCGTTCTTCAAAGATATTGAGAGCGAAGTGAACGACAAGGGTTTTGTGGTTTCTTCGGCTGAAGATCTTTTCAATTGGGCGCGCACTGGTTCTTTGTGGCCAATGACCTTCGGTTTGGCATGTTGCGCGGTCGAGATGATCCACGGTTATATGCCGCGCTACGACTTTGAACGTTTTGGCATTGCGCCGCGCGCGTCACCACGTCAGTCGGATGTGATGATCGTCGCTGGCACGCTCTGCAACAAAATGGCGCCTGCCTTACGCAAGGTTTATGACCAGATGTCTGAACCGAAATACGTCATTTCCATGGGCAGCTGTGCCAATGGCGGCGGCTATTATCATTATAGCTACAGCGTTGTGCGCGGTTGCGACCGCGTCGTGCCAGTTGACATCTATGTGCCCGGGTGCCCGCCAACTGCCGAAGCTTTGCTTTACGGCATCATGCAGTTGCAGCGTAAAATCCGTCGGACAGGAACCATCGAACGGTGAGCCATTCCGCACCCCTGATCAAGACGCCCGATGGCACGATAGAAGCGATCTCAAAAGCGCTTGGTAAGCATATGGTTTCTATAGAAGAGGCCAATGGTGAAGTTGCTGTGCATATCCACCGCGATGCGTTGGTGGAGTGTATGCTCCAATTGCGTGACGAATGCGAATATCAGCAATTGATGGAAATGGCCGGTGTCGATTGGCCAGATCGCGACCCGCGGTTCGAGGTTGTGTATTGCCTGCTGAGCCTTACCAAAAACCACCGCATCCGCGTGCATCTGGCTACGAATGAAGATCAGCCTGTGCCATCGGTTACCGGCATCTGGCCAGTTGCCGGATGGTTGGAACGCGAAGTATTCGACATGTATGGCGTGCTGTTCTCAGGCAATGCTGATTTGCGACGCATTCTTACGGACTATGGCTTTTCAGGCCACCCACAGCGCAAGGACTTCCCGTTGTCGGGATATGTCGAGCTGCGCTATTCCGAAGAAGAAAAGCGCGTGAAATATGAGCCAGTTCAACTGGCACAGGATTTCCGGAACTTCGATTTCCTCTCACCATGGGAAGGCGCGGATTATGTGCTGCCGGGCGATGAAAAAACCGGTGAAGGTGCGGGCAAGGGTGCAACGCAACGGATGACGGCAGAGGAGGTCAAGAAAGACCCTGTTAAGCCAAGCTCGCCGCCACCGCCTACTCCAAAAACGACCGATACGGCCTCGCAAACCGGCGCGGGCAAAGCCGCAAACAAGGAGGCGGTCAAGCGCAGCGTGCGCAAGCCTAAGGCGACGGGAGACAAAGCATGAGCATGCAGCAGGATCTTGCCCCGACCACTGGCGACGAAGTCATTCAGAATTACACAATCAACTTCGGGCCTCAGCACCCCGCAGCACACGGCGTGTTGCGTCTGGTGATGGAGTTGGATGGTGAAATCGTTGAGCGGCTTGACCCGCATATCGGCCTTTTGCACCGCGGCACCGAAAAGCTGATCGAGTATAAGACCTATTTGCAGGCTTTGCCGTATTTCGACCGGTTGGATTATGCATCTCCGATGGCGATGGAGCACAGCTATGTGCTCGCAATCGAAAAGCTGTTGGATTTGGAAGTGCCACTCCGCGCGCAATATTTGCGTGTGTTGTTTGCCGAACTAACCCGGATCAAGAACCATACATTAAACATCGCGCACCATATTATCGACGTTGGCGCGATGACGCCGCCATTGTGGCTGTATGAAATCCGTGAGGATATCATGGCCTTTTACGAACGGGCGAGCGGCGCGCGGATGCATGCTGCATGGTTCCGTCCTGGCGGCGTGCATCAGGATGTCCCGTTAAAGCTGCTGACCGACATCGCCGAATGGCTTGACGACCGCATGCCGCGCTTGTTCGAGGACGCCATGTCGCTGGTCGTCGACAACCGCATTTTCAAACAACGCAATGTCGATATCGCTATTGTGTCGAAGGAAGACGCGATCAAATGGGGCTTTTCCGGCCCAATGATCCGTGGCGCAGGCATTCCTTGGGATATCCGTAAAAGTCAGCCTTACGACGTCTATGACCGGATGGAATTCGACATCCCCGTCGGTACGCGCGGCGATTGCTACGACCGGTTCATGGTGCGCGTCGAAGAAGTGCGCCAGTCCGTACGCATCATGAAACAGTGCCTGCAGCAGATGCCTGAAGGTCCTGTTTGCAGCGACGACCGCAAGGTGGTCCCGCCCATGCGCGCTGAAATGAAGCAATCGATGGAAGCACTGATCCATCATTTCAAACTCTACACCGAAGGCTTCAAAGTGCCCGCAGGAAGCGTCTACGTGGCTACTGAGAGCCCAAAGGGCGAGTTCGGGGTGTATCTGGTCTCGGACGGCAGCAACAAGCCTTATCGCTGCAAAATCCGGCCGACGGCATTCTCGCACCTCCAGGCGATGGACTTCATGTCGCGCGGACATATGCTGGCAGACACCACTGCCATATTGGGCGCGCTCGACATTGTGTTCGGGGAGTGTGACCGCTGATGACGCGCGAGCTTATGTTTCTGGCATCTGCGGCCTTTGGATCGGTCGCATTAGTTGCGGCGTATTTGTACCTTTTTCATGCCGAGGTGTCGGCAAAGGAAGTGGGCTCGACTGCTGCAGCCATGATCTTTGGCGCCTATATGGGTCGCGTTTGGGGACGGAAAGAAGCACATGGCTGACGCAGTACACATCCCTGATGAGGCCGAAACCCGCGCGAAATGGGGCAGTTTTGCCTTTTCGCCGGAGTATAAGGCGAAAGCCGATATCTATATTGGCCGCTACCCATCTGGACGGCAACAGTCCGCCGTGATGGCACTGCTTGATCTTGCCCAACGTCAGGTCGGCGAAGAAACGCAAACACAGGGCTGGTTACCCGTGGCTGTCATCGAGTATGTCGCCGAGTATCTCGGCATGCCCTATATGCGGACATATGAGGTCGCGACGTTTTACACGATGTACAACCTCGCGCCTGTGGGCCGCTATCATGTGCAGGTGTGTGGGACGACACCATGCATGCTTCGTGGTTCGGATGACATTATCGCAGCTTGCAAGAACCGGGGCCTTATTAAAGGCTCCACCACACCCGACGGCATGTTTACGCTGAACGAAGTCGAATGCATGGGCAATTGCGCGTCCGCTCCCATGGTTCAGATCAATGACGATAATTTCGAAGACCTTGATTATGACAGCATGACCACGATCCTCGCCGATTTGGCTGAAGGCAAGCAGCCTAAGGTCGGCACGCAGCTGCCGGGACGGCACACGGTTGAACCCTATGGCGGCGCGACGACATTGCAGGCCATGGTAGATAAGAACCACGACTATCGGGAGGAGTGGAAGTGATCCACAGTCGTCAATCTCAAGTTCAGCATGACAGCATTTTTAATGGGGCGCATTCTTGATGGAATATCTCCCGCTCATTGGCGTTCTCATCGCTGCATTCGTTGCTTGGAAGCTGCTGACCGGCATCATTAAGCTTGCCGTGATCGGCTTACTCATTGCAGGCGCGGCTTGGTTTCTTCTTGGAGGTTTGGGCTGATGCTCGCTGACAAAGACCGCATTTTTACCAATCTGTACGGCTATCAGGACTTTGCCCTGAAAGCAGCGCAGGTGCGCGGTGATTGGGACAAGACCGCTGACCTCATGAGGGTCGGCCAGGACGCGATCATCGAGGAAGTCAAAGCCTCTGGCCTTCGCGGTCGTGGCGGCGCTGGTTTTCCGACGGGAATGAAGTGGAGCTTCATGCCCAAAGCTCCAACAATCGAGCGTCCAAACTTCCTTGTCATTAATGCCGATGAATCTGAGCCGGGTTCCTGCAAAGACCGCGAAATCATCCGCCACGACCCGCATAAGCTGATCGAAGGGGCATTGATCGCTGGATTCGCAATGCGCGCGCGCGCCGCTTATATTTATATTCGCGGCGAATATATTTTTGAAGCCAAGGTGATCGAAAAGGCAGTTGCCGAGGCCTATTCAGCAGGCTTGCTCGGCAAGAATGCAGCGAAGTCAGGCTATGACTTCGACGTCTTTGTCCATCGCGGGGCTGGCGCCTACATTTGTGGCGAAGAAACCGCGATGATCGAGAGCCTTGAGGGCAAAAAGGGCCAGCCACGTCTTAAGCCCCCATTTCCTGCAGGTGCGGGGCTTTATGGTTGCCCCACGACCGTCAATAACATCGAGAGTATTGCGGTCGTCCCAACGATCCTGCGGCGCGGTGCCGCTTGGTTCAAAAGCTTTGGCCGAGAGAATAACCACGGAACCAAGCTGTTCCAAATCTCCGGACATGTCGAAAAACCATGTGTAGTTGAAGAAGAAATGGGCATCCCGTTCCGCGAGCTCATTGAAAAGCATTGCGGCGGCATTCGCGGCGGTTGGGACAATCTGCTTGCGGTAATCCCAGGTGGTTCGTCGGTGCCATTGGTCCCCGCAGCCATGATGATGGACGTGCCGATGGATT
>JANPKN010000274.1:0-5018 GCA_031426075.1 Sphingomonadaceae bacterium | reverse complement strand
AAGGCGAAAGGGCCGCATGGGCGGCTCCGCCTCAGTTGCTTGTGGCCATTCCTTCTGCGGCTGGCCAGATTGTGCGGCGCATTCGACCACGGCGCGTTCGGGGATGTGGCTGTTGCGTTCTTCAAAATAACGCACGCGGTCGCTGCCCAGCCGAACGCTTAGCCGGTCAATCAACGCCTCGGTTTGCGCGGACCTGTCGACCTTTGTCTCCAACCCGGCCTGCGACGGCAGCAAAATATCCGCCGTTGGTACCGTCAGTTGGATGAGGTCATAGCCAAAGCCGGGGTCAAGCGGGTCGGAAAGCGCGTCAATCCGTTCGCGGATCAACCGCATCAACAAGGCGGAGTCCCGCGTCGGCGCGCCAGTATCGACCGCCAGCCGCGCGACATGGCCATCGCTTCGGAACAGGCTGACCTCAAACCGGCGGCCACCTTGGCTGCGGTCATTCAACTGCGTGGCGGCCTTGCCTGTCAACGTTGCGATGGTATCGAGAACGTCATTGGTGCGCGAAATAGGTTCAGCGAAATTTTGCGTGACGGTAATGACGGGTGACTGACGGCGCGGGGTGATGCGCGCATCCTCTTCCTCCAGCAGCCGCGCTAGTTTGACCACAGTATCCTTGCCAAAGCGGGCGGCAAACGCTTTGCGCGGACGACATGCCAAGTCCTTCAGCGTCTTCAGGCCAGCGCGGCGCAATGCCTGATGCACCTTGGCCCCTGCGTCCAATGCCTCGACGGGCAGGGCAGGAATTGCCGATTTGGCGTAACGTGCCTTCGCCCGCGCGCTGTCGGGAGTCGCGCCCAAGGCAATCTGTCCAGTGAGACCATGGCGGCGCAAGCGTCGTTTTAAGTCCTTGGCCAAGCGGACTTCATCATCGTCAAAGCGGTATGTGCAGCCGGTGATATCGATCAACAGCCCGTGTGGCGGGTCAATCATACAGGCCGGGCTATAACGCTCGCATCCGTCCGCAAGCCAATTAAGCAATTCAAGGTCTGCCGCTGGATCATGGTCAAACACCGCGAGATCAGGGACCCGCGTACGGGCATCGGCCAGTGCCATGCCAGCGCTTAAGCCAAGCGCAAGCGCCGCTGGGTCGCAGGCCGCCAGCCGCATGGCCCCGCGCTGCTTTTCGACCATGGCAAAGGGTGTGTCAGGCGCGGAACCTTTGCTGCGGACCAACCCCTGCGTCGGTAACAGTGGCAGAAAGACCGCCAGATAGCGGCGTGTCAAAAAAGCTTCGTGTTGCATGATCCCAGGTCACTCTTGCCTCAAAAGGTGCTGTGCCACCGCGATGGCGCAGAAGGCTGATGTCAAATGTCGGAAGGCCCGGTGCATTGCCCGGGAATGGCACCGATGGGGCAGAACATATCTGCCATCTTGTGCTCGCCGCGCTTGGCATTGGCACAGCATCACCGCGTACCAGCAACGCCAATACGCCGGCTTCGGACGCAGCCAGCGCCAGACGTCGCGTCGATGTCAGGTCTACCAAGCGGGCATTTCCATGCGTTTCCAATATGACGGCGCTGGCCGCCTTTGACCGGATGGCATCGGCCGCCGCACGCAGGGCGTCGCGTAGATCTGCTGTCTGGACCAGCAATATCCGCGAAGGATTGCCGCCCATGGCCGACAACCCAAGCGGGTATAACCGGCCAGAGGTCTGGCGCTCCTTGTCCCCGGATATCCAGAATATGCCCGCATCGCTGTCCGGCAACCGCCATGCCAACAACAACGCAAATGCGGCGGCGGCATGTGAGTCGGCTTTGGCCCCGCCGAAAAATTCATGCAGCCCGGCTTGTGCTATGCCACCGCGTAATCGTTCATCGACATCAGGTGCACCGATTGGCAGTAATGGTTGCGACGCGTTCGACTGATATTGCTTCCATGCTTCACGCACAGAAGGAAAAGCAGCCGTTGGTAGAATCGCTTTTATGTTCATGCTTTGTTCCATACTCCATTTTTCACAGATGTGGAGTCAGCTTTTTTGCTCCCGAAATGGTTTATCACGTTATAGACTGGCAACCGGAGGGCGTATGAGCACAGACATATCTGAAAGCAGTAGTATTTGGCGGCATGCAAAAGCCAGTCGTGCGCACCCCGTCATCGACGCCGCCCCCTATTTCGAGATTATTCAAGCCGCGATGATGAATGCGCAACATCGCATCATGCTTATCGGGTGGGATTTCGACACCCGAATCGACTTAAGCCGAAGCCGCCGGAAAAAGGGCGACCCACCAAAGCGCTTGGGTGACTTCATCCTTTGGCTCGCGGATCGCACGCCCGGGCTCGACATCAAATTGCTAAAATGGAATATCGGCGCGCTCAAGATGGTTGGGCGTGGTTCCACGATGGTGGACGTTGCCAAATGGGCGATGCACAAGCAAATCCAGTTTAAGCTCGACGGCGCGCACCCCATCGGTTGCAGTCATCACCAGAAAATCGTCATTATCGACGACAAAATGGCAGCCTGTGGCGGGATCGATATGACCGCGGATCGCTGGGATACGCCTGACCATGTCGATAGCGATCCCAAGCGCAGACGTCCCAATGGCAAATTATACGGCCCGTGGCACGACATCACGATGCTTGTAGAGGGCGAGGCTGCATCTGCGCTTGCGGAACTGAGCCGGGCGCGCTGGGCGCTGGCAGGCGGCGATCCGCTTGACCCATGCCCTGCCGATGCCAAATCGCCTTGGCCGGAATTCCTAAAAGCCGAATTTGAATTTGTCGAAATGGGCATCGCCCGCACCCGCGCCGAATATAAGGATGTGGGGCCAATCCGCGAAATCGAGCATCTGTTTCTGGAGCAGATCGCCCGTGCCAGAAACTTCATTTATGCCGAAAACCAGTATTTTGCGTCGCCCAAAATCGCCGATGCCATTGCGAAGCGCATGGCGGAGGAACACCCGCCTGAAATCATCATCGTCAATCCCGAAACCGCCGATGGCTGGTTAGAGCAAAAGGCCATGGACAGCGCGCGGGTGCAGCTGCTCCGCGCCATCGGAAAGCATGACAAACAGGGCAAGTTTTCGATCTACGTTCCGCATACCAAAATGGGTGAGCCCATTTATGTGCATGCCAAGTTGATGATCGTGGATGACGAAATCCTGCGCATCGGTTCGGCCAATATGAATAACCGCTCGCTTGGCCTCGACAGCGAATGCGACATTTTTATCGACGCAAAGCGCCCTGGCAATGAAAGCGCGGCGCCCGGAATCCGCATGATGCGCGCGACCTTGTTGGCGGAACATTGCGGGCTATCGGTTGAAAAAGTAGCTCAATTGCTTGGTAGTGGTACGGCGATGCGCGAGATTATCGAAAACCATTCCGGTAATGGCCGGAGACTTTGCTTGCTTGAGCTTGCGGAATTGACGGACGCTGAAAAGGCTTTGGCCGAAAATGCGGCGCTTGATCCAGCCACACCGGACGAGATGTTTGAACCATTTTCCAGCCCGGGATTGTTCGCCCGGGCCAGAAAATTATACTCACCGGGATAAGCTTATTCCCAATAATAGGGCATGCGCTTGCGTGTTCCGGTGACCTCTTCATTCAGCGTGGCTGCGTCATATAGGCGGCCACCGATCATGACTTTCGCGACCTTGTCCGAATTGCGGATATCGACGCTTGGGTCGGCATCAAGGACGACGAGATCAGCGAGCTTGCCCGCCGCGATGGAGCCAACATCCTTGTCATAGCCAAGCGAGCGTGCGGACTCGATGGTGCCAGCGGCCAGCGCCTCAATCGGTGACATGCCGCCACGAACGAAGGACCAAAGCTCCCAATGCGCAGCAATGCCGGCTTCTTGGCCATGCGCGCCAATCGCCACAGGAACGCCAAGCTTGGCAAGCTTATGTGCCTCACGCACGCTGTTGTCGTCGACATAATCCTCTTCCGGCGCAATTTCCCGGCGGGCATTGTTGGCCGCAAGCTCGGTTGGCGGATAATGCTTTGCCATCAACGGATGACGGAACACATCGGTATGCGAGCGCCAATAGGGGTCGCCCGCAGGGCCGCCATAAGTCACCACGAGCGTCGGGGTATAGCCAACCTTTGACTTGGAATAGAATTGCAGCACATCATCGTAAAAGATGTCGAGCGGGATATTATGCTCAAGCGTGGTGTTCCCATCAGCGATCAGGTTCATGTCCATACCGAACAGCGAACCACCTTCGGCGACCGAACGCATATTCTCCTGAAGCGCGGCTGCAACCACTTGCTGACGCTGTTCACGGCGCGGTTGATTGTAGTTCTTAACGCTATGCGCGCCTTGCGCCTTCAACCGCCGGACGTGCGCCAACGCATCATCCAGGCCGTTGATCTCCGCATAGACGTCGGCTGCCTTGGCACCATAGACGATCTCACCGGTCGAGAAAGAGCGTGGCCCAAGCAACAATCCAGCCCGCTGCATTTCCAACGCCGGGAACACGGTAGCTGCGCTGCTTGACGGGTCATGCCGCGTAGTAATACCCATCGCGAGGTTGAGCATATTCACCCAATTTTGCTGCGGGGTCATTTCGTCCACGCCATAAGGGCCATGGGCATGGGCATCGACAAGACCGGGAATGATCGTCTTGCCAGTGACGTCAACGGTCTTTGCGCCAGCAGGAATGGCGAAGTCGCCCGCCTTGCCAACCGCCTTGATCCGGTCATTTTCGACCAGGATGACGGCATTGTCGATAATCCCGCCGCTCTTGTCCGCCATGGTCACGACGCGCGCGCCAGTGAAGGCAACGACGCCGGTTGGGCGGTCTGAGGTCACCGGCATGGAAAGCGAAACGCCTTCCTTGGGCGGTGCGAACTTAACCGGCTTGGCATCCTTGGCCAATGGACCATTGGGGTAGAAGGCACTGGTCTGTGCCGAGTAAAGCGTCGGCCCAATGGCCCAATGCAAGGCGTCGCCATTACGGCTCCAATGCATATAATCCGCGCCGCCATTGCTGACCTTCACCACGGGAAGCGCGCTGCCCGATGGCGATGCGGTCACTTCCTGCGTGCCCGGCATCAGGGGCATGACAAAGGCT
>JANPKN010000273.1:0-1957 GCA_031426075.1 Sphingomonadaceae bacterium | reverse complement strand
ATGGTTTTATCCAGCGACCGCGCTGGTTGACGTCGCGCCCGGCCAGCCCGCTTATGATGACGAGATTTTCGGTCCCGTTGCAGCCATCATAAAGGCCAAGGACGATGAGGACGCAATGCGCATTGCCAATGACAGCCGCTATGGCTTGGGCGGCGGCATCTTCAGCAAGGATGTCGAACGAGCCGTGAAAATGGCCTCGACATATTTCGATACGGGAATGGTCAATATCAACACGTTCTCCATCGCATCTCCCGATATGCCCTTCGGCGGGGTGAAGGATTCTGGCTATGGCCGCGAGCATGGTGAAGTCGGGCTCAAGGAGTTCGTGAACGCTAAATCGATTACGATCGCCGACTGAAGTGAGCGAAACCCTTCGATGCGATGTCGCAGTGATTGGTGCGGGAACTGCAGGTTTGGCAGCTGAGCGCGCAGCGCGTTCCAACGGTGCGAGCACATTGCTGATCGACCCCTATTTCCACGGAACGACATGTGCCACCGTAGGCTGCATGCCTTCGAAGTTATTGATCGCGGCGTCACATGCGGCGCACGCGGTCCGGTTGTCAGGACAATTCGGGATCGAGGCGCGCGACGTTCGGATTGACGGCAAGGCTGTGATGCACCGCGTCCGCACAGAACGTGATCGGTTCGTGAGGCTAACCCAAGAAAGTTTCGACGAGATCCCCGATGGCGTTCGGCTACGCGGGCTGGCCAAGTTCGTCGATGCAGAAACGCTGAGCCTTGATGATGGTCGCATCATAGAGGCTGACAGCATCGTGATCGCCACAGGTTCATCGCCATCCGTCCCTGAAGCGTTTGCCAAGCTGGGCAATCGCATTCTGACAAATGAGACGATCTTCGATCTTGAAGACCTGCCCAATAGCCTTGCTGTTATCGGCTCGGGCACCATCGGCTTGGAACTGGCGCAAGCCATGGCGAGACTGGGTGTTGAAGTAACGTTGTTCGATAATGGCGACAGGTTGGGCGGGATCCGCTGTGACAAGGTTCACGCGGCTCTCAGGACTGCCATCGAAGATGATCTGCGCCTCATTTTGAACGTTAAACTCAAGCCAAGCGCGGTGGATGCGGGGATCCGGATTGAGTGGAGCGGTGATTCATCGGGCGATGCCACCTTCGATTATGCGCTGGTTGCGACGGGGCGTCCCCCTAATCTCGACAGCCTGAACTTGGCCGCAACCGGTCTTGCGCTGGATGAACAAGGTGTCCCCGAACATGATCGTGAGACCATGCGATGCGGCGAAAGTGCAATCTTCCTTGCGGGCGATGCCGGACATGACCTGCCGCTTCTTCATGAAGCGTCGCACGATGGTGCTATCGCCGGCCGCAATGCCGTAGCCTTTCCCGCCTCGATCAAGGCAGATCGTTTCACGGCGTTTAGCATCACGTTTACCAGCCCTCCGGTTGCACGGATCGGAAAGTCTGAGGATGACGGGGTTATAACCGGCACTGCAGAATGCAGCGATCAGGGACGCGCGCGCGTGGAAGGTGTAAACAAGGGCGTTCTCACACTCTATGCCGCCGCGCCAGATGGCCGGCTGATTGGAGCAGACCTGTTCACGCCAGCCAGCGAGCATCTGGCGCATATAATTGCATGGGCCGTCCAAAACGGGCAAACCGCAACGCAGCTTCTAAGTATGCCTTTCTATCACCCAACGATAGAAGAAGGGCTTAAGTCCGCTTTGCGCACGATCTGTGGCGCTACGCCACTTGCCCTGCCTACTGACCAAGACCGCGGGACGCCTTCAGGTGCGTAATTAAAAGCATCGGTCGTGACTGTTTGGCACTTAATGGTCGGCGGTCATCATACCTATCAACCAATCGGGAACTATGGTGGATTTCAAATGACCCGATAGCGGGTTTGTAAATACTATAGGTGCGCTGCTTAACTTCGGGCATTTGAGCGGGAAAAGCCGTTGGGAGGGCGGTTGTCTGGAACGTC
>JANPKN010000272.1:0-1697 GCA_031426075.1 Sphingomonadaceae bacterium | reverse complement strand
CGGGTAGCTTTCCAAATGGATTCATTGTGAAACCGCCCATATATCGTCATCCTGAACTTGTTTCAGGATAACAGGCGACGGCGACACGTTATGCTGAAACAAGTTCAGCATGACGAAGTCTGGGGCTACAGTCATACGCTCGCGCCCTCCGCTTTTTCTGTTACATCCATACCCGCAATGCGCATGAAATTTGCCAACATGGCATGCCCATGCTCGGTCGCGATGCTTTCCGGATGGAACTGCACGCTGTGAATGGGCAATGTCGCATGGCGGAAACCCATGACATGGCCATCATCGCTGGTCGCATTTACGACCAAGGTCGAAGGTACATTCTCGACGATCAGCGAATGGTAACGCGTCGCTTGAAACGGGGAGGGCAATCCCGCGAAAAGGCCGCTGCCGTCATGGCTAACCGGCGAGGTTTTGCCATGCATCAACCCGCCACGCGCAACGGTGCCGCCGAAATGCTGGCCAATGGTCTGGTGGCCAAGGCAGACACCAAGCAAGGGCTTGCCTGCGTCGGCACAAGCGGCAACGAGATCAAGGCTCACCCCAGCTTCATTAGGAGTTTTGGGACCCGGCGAAATGAGGAAGGCCTGCGCGCCCGACGACAGTGCTTGACCTGCAGAAATGTCGTCATTGCGCACGACCTCAACCTCTGCCCCAAGCTCCATCAGATAATGGACGAGGTTCCAGGTAAAGCTGTCGTAATTGTCGATGACTAGGATCATGCGGCGTCCCTAGCGGCTTTGCCACGCGGGTGGAAGAGGCACTATTGCGCCAACAATGCTGCAAGTTCGTCCTTCCAGAATTTCGCCCAAGTATGAGTGCCATGCCCTTTGGTCTCCGGCGACGCAGGGATGAGAATGAATTTGGTTTTGGGCAAGCGCTTCATGGCGAGTTCGGTGATGCCATAATTGGAAGGATTGATGAAATCATCAGCGGAATTGATCCACAATGTCGGCGCTTTGATCGCCTCAAGCGTTGCCCATGGATTATAGGTTCGCGACGAGTCCAACTGATAGATGATGTCGTTCGCGTCATTGCGCGTGACCACCCGGGCAAAGGCCTCGTCCGTGAACGCTTCGGCTGCCACGCGGGTCGGATATTGCGCTTGAAGGGCCAAAGGGTTGGCACCTGCAACAAGGCTTAGCGTCGCGGCGGTGCGCAAGCCAGACAGAGGCGGCGACGTGTAATTGCCTTCGTTCCACGTCGGGTCAGCCTTGATCGCATCCATCGAAAGCTTGCGCCACATGCGGTTCTGGCCAGCGATTTCAACAGGCAAGCACGCAAAAGGCGCCAGCTTCTCGACCGCGTTGGGATAACGCGAACCCCACATGAATGCATGCATGCAGCCCATCGACGTGCCGAGGATCAGCTTCAGTTTCTTAATGCCGAGCGTCTTGGTAACCAACGCATGCTGCGTTGCGATCATGTCGGTGTAATCATATTTGGGAAATGCCATGCGGAGGCCATCACTCGGCTTGGACGATTTTCCGTGGCCGACATTGTCCGGCAGAATCACGAAATATTTCGAAGTATCGAGCACTTGGCCCGGGCCAAACAACTCACCAGCAAATTGCGGTTGGAAGAATTGATGTCCTGTGCCGCCAGTGCCGTGCAGGATCATAACTGCGTTGGAAATGTCACCACGCGCATCGCGCTTCGGGATCCCTAATGTAGTGTAATGGATTTTG
>JANPKN010000271.1:0-18655 GCA_031426075.1 Sphingomonadaceae bacterium | reverse complement strand
GGGAGTCGACTACGACCCTGAGCACCTGGCGAAGCTTTGGCGGACGACAAATACGCAGGACGGCCGTTTTTCCATGATCAACCATCAAGGTATATCAAGCGATGGCTATCAAGTAGGCCCTTATGCGGTCGAAGAAAAGCTCGTGGAGGATTTCAAGGACTTCTACGTTTCTGCTTCGAAGGCGGCCCTCGCATGACGCGTTTCAGTGCTTTCAGCCTGTTCGCCAAAGCGCTGGGCGGACATCAGGGTTGGCCCGAACAATGGCCCGATGCCGCACCAAAGCCTGCTTACGACGCAATTATTGTTGGTGGCGGTGGCCATGGGCTGGGGGCGGCATATTATCTGGCCAAAAAATACGGGATTACTAATGTCGCGGTACTGGAAAAAGGCTGGATCGGTGGTGGCAATACCGGGCGGAACACGACAATCATCCGATCCAACTATCTGTATGACGAAAGCGCGCACCTTTATGATCACGCCGTCAAACTTTGGGACGGCCTGAGTCAGGAACTGAATTACAATGTGATGTATTCCAAGCGCGGGGTCATGATGCTCGCGCATAACGTCCATGATGTTCAGAGTCTTCAGCGTCACATTCATGCCAACCGGTTAAATGGAATCGATAATGAATGGCTTACGCCAGAGGAAGCCAAGGCATATTGCCCACCATTGAGCATTTCACCAGAAGCGCGGCATCCAGTGCTTGGCGCGGCACTGCAACGCCGCGGCGGGACAGCGCGGCACGACTCAGTGGCGTGGGGCTATGCCCGCGCCGCCGCGGCACTTGGTGTCGACATCATCCAGAATTGCGCCGTAACCGGCATACGGCGTGGCGTGGACGGCGCCGTCGAGGGCGTTGAGACATCACGAGGATACATTGCCAGCCGGCGGGTAGGGGTTTCAGCCGCCGGGAATAGTTCAGTAGTCATGCAAATGGCAGGGCTTGATTTTCCACTCGAAAGCTATCCGTTGCAGGCATTGGTTTCGGAGCCGGTTAAACCCACTTTTCCTTGTGTCGTGATGTCTAACACAGTGCACGCGTACATGAGCCAATCGGACAAGGGTGAACTGGTCATTGGTGCAGGGACCGACCAATATGTAAGTTATTCGCAACGTGGCGCGCTTCATATCATCGAACATACCTTGGCCGCGATCTGCGAAATTTTTCCGATATATCGCCGAATGCGGATGCTTCGAACGTGGGGCGGTATAGTCGATGTGACGCCGGACCGTTCTCCCATACTTGGCAAGACGCCGGTGAAGGGGCTTTACATCAATTGCGGATGGGGAACGGGTGGGTTCAAGGCGACGCCGGGTGCAGGTGATTTGCTTGCCTATACCATGGCGAAGGATGAGCCACATCCGATAAACGCGCCGTTCAATCTTGATCGGTTTCGCAATGGGCGGTTGATTGACGAGGCAGCTGCAGCGGCGGTGGCACACTGATGATCCTGATTCACTGTCCTTATTGCGACGAAAAACGCCCCGAGATCGAGTTCGCGAATGCAGGCCAGGCGCATATCGTGCGGCCAGTTGATCCTTCGACTTATAGCGATGCGCAATGGGAGGAGTTTCTCTTCATCCGCGCCAATCCTCGCGGGCGACATCACGAACGGTGGCGGCATGTGCATGGCTGTGGTCGCTTCTTCAACGCAGTTCGGGACACCGTCACTGACAAGTTCGAAACCACATATAAAGCTGGGGAGCCGCGCCGATGAGCGGTTTTCGGTTAGAAAAAGGCGGGCGTATTGATCGCAGCCGCATCGTGTCGTTTCATTTCGACGGTAAAATGTATCACGGCTTCCATGGTGATACCTTGGCATCGGCCTTGCTGGCACATGGCGTGATGCTCTTTGGCCGCTCGTTCAAATATCACCGCCCACGGGGAATTATGGCTGCGGGCAGCGAAGAGCCGAACGCCCTGGTTTCAGTGGACCGCGGCCCAGGCAGATTTACGCCAAATCTGCGCGCGACAAATGTTGAAGTCCACGAAGGGTTGAAGGCCGTTAGCCAAAATCGATGGCCTAATCTCAAGGTTGATTTTGGCGCCATCAACGACCGACTGGGCATGTTCTTCCCCGCAGGCTTTTACAATAAGACCTTTATGTGGCCGCGATCCTTCTGGGATAGGCTGTATGAGCCGGCGATTCGGAATATGGCTGGTCTCGGCGACGCGCCCACGCAAGAAGATCGTGACATTTATGCGTCAACTTACGCGCATTGCGACCAGCTAATCATTGGCGCGGGGCCAGCGGGGATCGATGCTGCCCTCGAAAGCGCAGCGACGAACAAGCGGGTGATTCTTGTCGATGAGCAGGATGAACTAGGCGGTGGCGCGCTCGGCGATCCTTTGCTTTGGCCTTGGCTGGAACGCAGTGTGAAAGCGCTGACTGATGCTTCCAATGTAACGATCCTGACGCGAACCACCGCGTTCGGTTATTATCACGATAATTTCATCGGTGCTGTCCAACATCTGACTGACCATTTGCCCGGCGGTGCTAACGCCCCGCGTGAGAAATTGTGGAGGATCAGGGCAGGCGAGGTGATCCTGACGCAAGGGGCGATTGAGCGGCCGTTGGTGTTCGACGGCAATGATACACCGGGCGTCATGCTTTCGTCAGCGGCGAAGGTTTTCGCCAATCGCTATGGCGTGGCGGTCGGCAAGTCGGTGGCCCTTATGGCGTCGCACGACAGCGGCTGGCACGATGTGTTTGCGCTCGCTAAGGCAGGTTTAGGCATCTCGGCAATCATTGATTTCCGTGAAAGCGTGGATGCGGCCTTGATCGGACAGGCTGCCGATCTGGGTATCACTGTAAAGCTCGGCCATAGTGTTATTGGCGTATTAGGTCGCCACGCGGTGAGCGCGATTGAAGTGGCAACGAATAAAGGCGACAGCAGAACCTCCATTGCCTGCGATGTGCTCCTTGTCGCAGGCGGCTGGACGCCAACTGTGCATTTATGGTCGCACAGCAAGGGCAGTCTGAAATGGCGCGATGACCTTGGCGCTTATGTACCAGATCAGGCTAACGAAAACGCCCGATGCGTCGGCGCTTGTTCGGGCACTTGGGATTTCGGCAAAGGCACCGTGGTGGACCTATTGCCGACACCCAAGGATGAGGCCCGTCTCAAAGCTTTTGTTGATTTCCAGAATGATGTGACTGCCAAGGACATCACACTCGCGGTGCGCGAGGGGTTCCGTTCGATCGAGCATATCAAACGCTACACAACTAATGGAATGGCAACCGATCAGGGCAAGACGTCGAACCTTAATGGTTTGCAGATAGCATCGGCGGCGCTTTCGAAGCCAGTGACCGATATCGGTCTAACCAGTTTCCGCCCACCCTACACGCCGCAGACTTTCGGAACGCTGGCGGGGCATGCCAAAGGCGCGTTGTTTCAGCCGACGCGAACGACGAATATCGATAGCTGGGCCGACGAAAATGGTGCGGTGTTTGAGTTGGTCGCGCAGTGGCGACGCGCGCGATACTTTCCCAAAACCAGTGAGGATATGCACGCAGCGGTCAACCGGGAATGCGTCGCGGTGCGAAACAGCGTCGGCATTTTCGATGCCTCGACTTTGGGTAAAATTGAGGTTGTCGGGCCGGACGCGGCGGAGTTTCTCAACCGCATGTACACCAACCCATGGAAAGCGTTGGAGCCCGGCCGATGCCGCTATGGGCTGTTGCTCAAAGAAGACGGCTTTATAACCGATGACGGTGTTTCAGCGCGGCTGGCCCCTGATCGCTTTCACCTGACCACGACCACCGGCGGCGCAGCGCGGGTGCTTAACATGATGGAAGATTATCTTCAGACTGAATGGTCTGACCTTGATGTCTGGCTGACCAGTGTGACCGAACAATATGCAGTAATTGCACTTCAAGGTCCGAATGCGCGCCGTGTGTTAGAACCCTTGGTTGACGGCATTAATCTGTCCGCTGAAGCCTTCCCGCATATGGCGATCCGGGAGGGTATGGTTTGCGGTATTCCAACCCGCCTGTTTCGGGTGAGCTTCACTGGCGAACTGGGCTTTGAGATCAATGTTCCGACGGCCTATGGCCGCGCCATTTGGGAGCGGATCATGGCCGAGGGTGCCAGATTTGACATTACGCCCTATGGCACAGAGGCAATGCACGTGCTTCGGGCGGAAAAGGGCTTTATTATCGTAGGGCAGGATACCGATGGCACGGTGACGCCAAATGATGCCGGGCTTGATTGGGCAGTGGGAAAGAAGAAGCCTGATTTTGTCGGGAAGCGGTCGCTCGCGCGGCCCGATATAGTGGCGCCGGGTCGAAAGCAATTGGTCGGCTTGCTGACGGATGATCCGAATATTGTATTGGCGGAAGGGGCGCAGATTGTAGCTGACCCAAATCAACCAATCCCGATGAAAATGATAGGCCATGTGACGTCATCCTATTGGAGTGCGACGCTTGGCCGGTCGATTGCATTCGCCTTACTGGCGGGCGGGAGAAGTATGACCGGAGAAACGCTGCATATCCCGGTGCCGGGCACAACGCATCGGGCAAAGGTCAGCGGGATGGTGTTTTTAGATCCCGAAGGAGCGCGGCTCAATGTATGATGCGCTCGTCCGAAGCGATCCTGTACCCACAACCCCCTTTATAGCGGTTGGGGTTACGGTCTGCCTTGCCCCCCCGATGGCGCGTTACTCCTTGCGCGCCCGACAGCCGCAGGCACTCGAAAAGTTGCTTGGCATAAAGGTACCGACAAAGATCGGCGCGACGGAAGGCGGCATTGCCTGCCTGGGCCCGGACGAATGGCTAATGCGTGCGCCCGCTGGCATCAGCATTCCTCTGGGCGAGGGACTGGCCATTGCGGTGACCGATGTAAGTGAGCGATCCATTTGCCTGAATGTGGAAGGCCCCGACGCGGCGCGACTGCTTATGAGCGGCTGTCCGCTCGATCTCGACCGGTTCGCGGTCGGACGCGCAACACGGACTATTTACGAAACAGTCGAAATCATCGTCATTCGAAATTCGGAACACTGTTTTCATGTCGAGGTATGGCGCAGTTTTGCGGCTTGGTTGTGGACTGCGCTGACCACCGCTGTCAGCGAATAGCGCAAGTCGGGGGAGAAGGTATTGGGAGACTGGACTAAAGACATCGACCTCGGGGCGTATGGAAAGTCCAACCGTAGCTGGGGCGGAATGATTATTAATCCGGCGGTATTCGTCCCGACGGCCCTGATTTCTCTCGCAGTGATAATATTCACGGTCGCAGCCCCGCAGGCATCGGCAGAGCTGTTTTCCAATTTGCGCGCCGGTGCTGTTTCCCAATTCAACTGGTTCTTCATGACCGCGGGCAACCTGCTCTTGTTGTTCTGCGTCGCTATCGCAGTGTCTCCTCTCGGCAAAATCCAGCTGGGCGGTAAAGGGGCCGTGCCGGATTATTCGCGCCTGTCGTGGTTTGCGATGCTTTTTGGAGCCGGAATGGGGATCGGTCTCGTTTTTTACGGCGTGGGCGAACCGGTGACGCATTTCACGTCGTCGATGTCGGGTGGGGCAGGCGCGCCTTTAGGCGGCGCAGCAGGCGACTTGGTTGCCGCGCGCAGTATCGCCATGGCAGCAACCATATTTGATTGGGGGCTCCATCCGTGGGCTATTTTTGCTGTCACTGGCCTCGCCCTCGCGGTTTTCAGCTTTGATTTCAATATGCCCCTGTCGATGCGGTCGGCATTTTATCCGCTGTTTGGCAAGGCTGTCTGGGGCTGGGCGGGAGATCTGATCGAGGTGCTGGCGGTGCTGGCCACCGTTTTCGGTCTTGCAACTTCGCTTGGGCTGGGCGCGCAACAAGCGATGTCCGGGATCAGCTTTCTATATGGCATAGCAAGCTCGCCAGCTACCATATTGGCTTTGATTGCATTCATGGCGGGGATAACCTTTCTGTCTATCCGGGGCGGTATCGACCGCGGCATCCGTTTATTGAGCGAAGTCAATATGTGGGTCGCATTTGCACTGCTGGTTTTCGTCTTGAGTACGGGATCGACCTTGCAACTGATGGGAGATATTGCCAGCAACATATTCCATTATCTCAAGTTGCTTCCCGCGCTTTCGAACCCCATTGGCCGAACTGATACCGGTTTTTATAATGATTGGTCGGTTTACTATTGGGCGTGGTGGATCAGTTGGGCACCCTTTGTCGGCATGTTCATGGCGCGGATTTCGTTGGGGCGAACGGTTCGTGAATTTATCGCCGGGGCCATGATTGCACCGTGTCTCCTTGGGATATTGTGGCTGACGATTTTCGGCGACGCCAGCATTGCGCAGATCGCTGCGGGCAATGGTGGGGAACTGACGGAGGCTTCGCTCGACACGCAGTTGTTCGTGCTGCTTGGTTCGCTGCCTTGGGCAGAGTTCACCTCGATTGTCGCGATTGCGTTAATCCTTATTTTCTTCGTGACCGGGTGGGATTCGGGCACTTTAGTCATCGATACCATGACCGCCGGCGGACGAACGGACACACCGCTCAGGCAGAAGACGGTCTGGCTGCTTGCGGTTGGCGGGATCGGCGTTGTGCTATTGTTAAGTGGTGGGCTGACGTCATTACAAGCCGGTGCCATTGCGACTGGCCTGCCGCTTGCAGTAGTCTTGCTGCTAATGTGTGCGGGGACTCTAAGAGGATTGTTGGCGCTTCATCGAACTCAGAGCGATGCAAGCAGGCAACGCAAGGAATAGATAATGGCGACATAACGAAAATGCATGGCATTATGACCTGCAGAGGCAGCTAACCATTAGCGTATCTAATGCTGGCCAGTCCCGACTGGCGAGTGCGCTTGGGAGGGCCACCGCATGAAACTGCCTCAGGAATTCGATCTGCACGCGCTTGAGGTGTTTGTGATGACCGTCGAACTTGGCGGAATGTCCCAATGTGCCAGCTATTTGCAAGTCACCCAATCAGCGGTATCGCAAACCATAGCAAAGCTTGAAATCGGCATCGGAGCTCCGTTGTTTGATCGCACCATGCGGCCATTGGGTCTCACGGGTAGCGGCAAATCGCTGTTCGTGCGTGGACAGAAGCTTATCGCGCATGCACGTCTTGCCTATGACGAAGTGCGGGAGGGTGCAAAACTCCCGATTTCGAGCGTAACAGTCGCAATGTCTTTCAGCCTGGCCAATCAGCTGACTGCGCCGATTTTGCGCAATCTGGGCTCACGTGCCGACCGATGGAATATTCGTTCTGGAATTTCGATGGAGCATCAAGGGGAGTTCTTGGCGCGCGATATCGATATGCTTGTGACAGGTAGCTTCAACCTTGACCACCGCGACAATGTGGAATTGCACCCCGTGTTCGAGGAAAGCTTCATCTTTGTGTTCCCTAAAGATTTTCGCGAGCCGCTGGACTTGGTCGGTGTGCCCTCGTCGCTGCCATTCATCCGGTTTTCCCGCCTGACCGGAACTGGCCAGCAGATCGAGCGCCAGATCGTCCGGATGAAGCTAAAGCTGCCGCAAATGGTAGAAGTCGAATCATCGCATCAACAACTGGCTTTGGTAGCCGCTGGACTTGGCTGGACGATCACAACGCCGGTATGCCTGGCAGCGGTGCAGGAATTCTTACCGCAGTTAAGGGCCGAACCAATGACTCGCGGCAGATTCTCGCGGTCGGTTCAAGTGGTCGCGCGCACCAATGAACTGGGCGACATACCAAGGCGGACTGCTGCGCTTTGCCAACAAGTGTTGCGGGCAAAAACCTTTCCATCATTGATAGCCGAATACCCCTGGATGGAACAACAGCTTGTCTGGCCCGGTGCCAGTGTCGAAGGCGAAGAATTGATCGCATGATGAAGCGGGCTGCGTTTTGGGCATGTACGTTCGTCGCGTTTCCTTTGACCGCTCAGCCGAATGTACCAAGCTCGCCCGGTGCCGACGCCCCGGAACTTGCTTCACTCGGGCCATATGCCGTGGGGTGGCGAACCGCAATTTTTGTTAACAAAAGCCAGCCGGATTTGGAAAAAGCTGATCCTGCAACTGGGGCTTTGCCGCTAGTGGACCGCAAGTTACAGGTAGATATATGGTATCCGGCAAGCGCCGTGAAAGGTTCAAAAACCGTTCTTTATCGCGGCAGCCTTTGGGGTGAACCACCGCGTCCGTCGGTCTCGTTCAGCCAGGCCGGTTTGGCAGTGGCAAACGCAAAGCCGGTCGGTCGCGGACATCCGTTGGTGGTGGTCAGTCATGGATATAGCAACAATCCTGCGGTCATGACATGGTTGACCGAAAATCTGGCATCCAAAGGCTATGTCGTCGCGGCTATCCACCACCGCGACCCAAACCCTTATGTGGTCTCTGCGGTTACGCGCGCAGCGCCTAACTTTCATCGTCCGATCGATATCGCCTTTGCAACAGCGGAGTTGCGCAAGGCATTGGGTGCACAAATTGATCCCTCACGTGTTGCGTTGATCGGCTATTCGCAAGGGGGATATGGTGTGTTGACCGCTGGCGGAGCAACTCTTGATCCCGAAGGACCGAACATGGCGCTTGTGGCAGGCGGCTGGCTCAGAAAACTTGCTCGCGGGGGCGCGGGTAAGGATGCGATCAAGGTTGACGGGCTAAAAGCAATTGTCGCGCTTGCGCCCGGTGGTGGTTTGCCGACGAGCGCCTGGGGAAATGCGGGGCTGGCAGAAATCACTTCACCGTTGCTCCTAATACACGGCGATGCGGATCCGGTGGTTGATTACACTACTGGCGCACTGGCGGTGTTTCGCGGTGCAACGAATGCTGACCGCTACCTCCTGACTTACAAACAAGCGGGCCACGCAATTGCGCTCAACCCTGCGCCAATAGGAATGCGCAACAGCGTTTGGGATTTGGACTGGTTCAATGACCCGATCTGGCGGCCGGACCGGATCAATGCGATCAACCTGCATTTCATCACTGCGTTTTTGGCTGTGCATTTGCGCGGCGAAGCCGACAAGCGCGCTTATCTTGACGTACCCGTGGTGGACTCGGATGCGGGGAAATGGGAAGCGCCGAACGGGACGCCATGGGGCGCATTCAGCCCGGGCGGTGACAAGGTGACGTTGTGGAAAGGTTTCCAGCGCCGGCATGCAGGGGGAATGGAGCTTCGCCGCGCGGCGCCGGCGCAATGATTATATCGTCAATGTATTTGCCGCCTGCTTCCAGAAATGGATCAGGCTGTGACTATAGCTCAGCGGGACATAGGCATTGCAAGCGTCGTCGCTGACGACATGCAGGCGGACATTCACATGGTCGATAATAGTCGCAGCGCTGCAGCCTTCAGCAAAGTTCAGGTTCTCGGCGTCGAAAACACCACCTTCCATCAAGAGCGTGCGCCAGCCTTTGCCGGAAAGCTGGACGCGGACAATGCCGCCGCCGATCTGGGTTAGCGCGCCGTCATCGCCAAGGGTCGGAGCGAGTGAGCTTGAGTCGCCTTCGACCAGCCAGACCGTAGGTTCGAAGCGGATCAGGTAGAATGCATCGGTCGCAGCCGAACGGCCCAAAGTCGGCAGATCGATGTTGGTTTCAGCTTTGAAGCGACCGGCGACTGCAACGGGATTGCTCCAGATTTCCAACGCATGAAGCGGGGCAGCAGGTAGGGTTGTGATTGTCACTTCAGTCACGGTAACGTTCCCCAGCGGTGTCATAGAAATGCGGGTGT
Source organism: Sphingomonadaceae bacterium (assembly GCA_031426075.1). Taxonomy (GTDB): domain Bacteria; phylum Pseudomonadota; class Alphaproteobacteria; order Sphingomonadales; family Sphingomonadaceae; genus Sphingorhabdus_B. The sequence continues at coordinate 9,028 of JANPKN010000271.1, read as the reverse complement.
GTGACTTTCACACGCGCCTTGCGTCCACGCGTTGGTGAAGTTGCGATCAATTCTTCCCCATGCCGATCCAAACCGTTGTCCAGCTGGCCGAGCGCAATTGAGCCGCCGCCGATAACGCGGAACGCGGCGGCACTGACATGCCCCTGAGGGGTTTCGCCGTCGCGTGTGACGAGCATCGATCCTTCGGCAATATCGCCCTCAATGGCCTCAAGCCCGACAAGTTGCCGCCGTCCCGGCGCCCACAAGGCGGGTCTGGTGAGGCCGGCCTGACCGATATAGCCACCTGCCTTGTTGAGCATCTTGTCGAGCGCAAGATCATGCGGAGTCATCCGCCCGTCGATTTCCCCGCCGACAACGAGATGGCCTTTTTCGATACGGAGGAACTCCATGGCTTCCATACCATATAGACAACCGTGTTGGGCCGTTACCGCTGCCTCGCAAGCGGTCCATACGGCGGCAGCACGGCAAGCCTCAACGTAGATTTCAAACGTGCGTTCGCCGCTGTAACTCGCGGCCAGTATGACGACCGCTTCACCGGCAATTTGACTTGGAACAGTCGACATATGGCGCGGCGGCTCCTCCCCGATCAGGACGGCAAGCGCGGCCTTTGCCTTCGGCCCGGCTACTGCAATACCGGCATAATGTTCCTGAACATTGACGACTGATACGCGCAGGTCAGGGCAAAGATACTGGCGGACGTATGAAATATGCGCTGCCATCCGGTCTGCGCCTCCAGTTGAACTGGTCAGCAAATAGCGATTTTCGTCCAAACGCCAGACGGTTCCATCGTCGAATACGAACCCGTCTTCACGGAGCATGAAGGTGTATCGCCCACGTCCAACGGCGAGTTTGCCGACGGTGGTCGCGCAAACCATTTCTAGCAAAGCAACTGCGTCCGGGCCGCTGATTTCGAACTTGGCGAGCGTTGACACATCGGTCATGCCGATAGTTGTGCGTACCGCCGTCGCCTCTCTCAATGCAGCCTCCGACAATGTTTCGCCATTCTGCGGATACGCACGTGGACGGAACCAGTATCCAAGCGGTTGCCAAATCGGGTTCTTTGCTGCGTGGACATCGTAAAGCGCCAACCTCCGCACATGCGCGCCTGCATCCTTGGCTCCCGCGCCCGCGAGTAGACCCATATTGACAGGGGTATAAGGTGGACGAAATGTTGTGAGGCCCGCTTCGGGAATAGCGACACCTTGTTTTTCAGCAAGCCGACCAAGCGCAGCCATGTTGCTCAACTTTCCTTGGTCGGTCGCCATGCCGAGTGTTGTGTAACGCTTGAGATGCTCGACCGAACGATAGCCTTCGGCCCAAGCCAGATCGACGTCGGCGAGCGTCACGTCATTCTGGAAATCAATAAAACTTTTCTTCGGGGTCGAAACCGGTGTGACAGCAAATACCGGCTCAGGATTGGCTGCGCCGCCAATCGTGATCACGTTCTGGCGCGACTCAGCGGGCACGAAAGCTTGCGCTGCATCGTTCCAGTCAAGTGTCCCGCCAGCTTGGCAGTGGAGGTGAACGACGGGCGAGAAGCCTCCTGAAACCGCAACGAGATCGGCGTTCCAACTTTGCGTAATACCGCCAACCAGCGCGGTTACCCTTTTCAGGTGATGGCGCGCTCCCTTGGTTGAAAGCAGAACACCATCATTGTGCACAGCAAAGCCGCTATCCGCTCCCGCAGGGGCTGGCCTTGCATCGAGGATTGCAACGATATGCGCTCCTGCATCTTTCAAGGCTATTGCAGTTCTATAGGCATCGTCATTGTTTGTAGCGATCACGACGCGCTTTCCGGGGATCACGCCGAAGCGTCGCACATATGTGCGTACCGCCTGCGAAAGCATGACGCCGGGACGGTCGTTATGGGCAAAGGCCATTGGCCGTTCAATGCTGCCTGTTGCAAGTATCACTTGGCGCGCGCGGACACGCCAGAGGCGTTGTGCAAGGCCTTCCTGCGGGATTTGCCCGGGCTCGGCGATCCGCTGCGTCAGCGTCACCAGATCATGCTCCCAATAGCCCGAGGCCGTGGTGCGCGTAAGGATGCGTCCACCGGCGTCGCGGATGCGCATGGCGGTATCGTCGATCCAATTGGAATCCAAATCTTGCGGGTCGCGGATTAACGATGGCCCGAGCATGTTGTCCTGCTCCACAAGGATGACACTCTTGCCCGCCACTGCGGCGTCCAGCGCCGCTTGCAGGCCTGCAGGCCCAGCGCCGACGATCAGTACATCACAAAACGCCGCGCGTTGGCTGAACCGGTCGGGGTCCATCTGGCTTGGCGCCGCGCCAAGGCCAGCCGCTTTGCGAATGAAATGCTCGTAAAACATCCAGCGTTTGGCAGACCCGAAAAAGGTTTTGTAATAAAAGCCTGCTGAGAACATAGGGGCGGCAAGTCCCAGCACTGCGCCGATATCGAAATGAAGGTTCGGCCAACGGTTCTGGCTTTTCGCGACCAGCCCTTCATACACAAACACATCAGTTGCGCGCGTATTTGGTTCGGCACGCCCACCTTCACCTACGGTGACAAGCGCATTGGGTTCTTCAACCCCAGCGGTCATGATCCCGCGCGGGCGGTGATATTTGAAGCTTCGCCCGACAATGCCGACGCCATTGCGTAAGAGTGCTGCCGCAAGCGTGTCGTCGGCTTGGGCTTGATAGATTTTGCGGTCGAAGGTGAAGTTAATCACGGCAGAGCCTCCGGACCCACCGCACGGATAGAACTGATGTGATTCGTCACGCGGTGGCGGGTAAGGACGATCCATGCACGGCAGCCATAGGTATGCCGCCATATTTCCTCATCGACACCGCGCGGATTGGCGCGAGTGAAGAGCGTCCTCATCGCATCATCCGGCGCAGCATCCTGCATTGCAACTGAATCGACCGTTCGTTCGTAGATGAATTCGGCTTGCGCGCGCGCGCCACAGTGAGGGCAATCGATTTGCATCATTAGCGGCTGCTCGGCATTGGACCGGTTCCGGTCTCATCAATGGTCGCGCCGGTCATGAAGCGTTCAAGCGAGAATGGCGCATTAAGGTGATGCGGCTTTCCGGTTGCCAGCGTGTGTGCGTAGGTCCAGCCCGACGCAGGTGTTGCCTTAAAGCCCCCATAGCACCAGCCACCATTTAGAAAGAGGTTCCTTACAGGCGTCTCGCCAATGATCGGCGCGCCATCAAAGCTCATATCAGTTACGCCCGACCATGTCCGCACCATCCGCAGCCGCGACAGTGCAGGCACTAGCGCCAAGCCTTGCGCAATTGCACCCTCCATCACCATCGGGTTACCGCGCTGGGCATAACTTGGCCAATTGTCTGGATCGCCTCCGAATACGATTCCGCCCTTGTCCGATTGACTGATATAGCAATGCACCGACTGCGACATGATCACGCTGTTGATCATCGGCTTCACACCTTCTGTGACCATCGCCTGCAAGGTCTGCGATTCGATGGGCAGCTTCAACCCCGCCAATCCCGCGACATGGCCGCTATTGCCTGCCACACAAATGCCGACGCGTCCCGCATCGATCCGGCCGCGTGTGGTTTCAACGCCAACCACGGCTTCGCCATCGCGGATGAAGCCGGTAACTTCGCATTTCTGGATGATGTCCACGCCAAGACTATCGGCCCCGCGGGCGTAACCCCACGCCACCGCATCGTGCCGCGCCGTCCCCCCGCGCCGCTGGATCAACCCGCCTTCGATTGGAAAGCGCGCTGAACGCGACATATCGAGAAGGGGTTCCAGCTTGGCGACCTCATCGCGGGTCATGAGATCGGCATCAATGCCATCGCATCGCATCGCGTCGCCGCGTTGCGCCAGCATCGTCATATCCGCATCGCTGTGGCCAAGGAACATTGCACCCCGAGGGCTGAACATCACGTTGTAGTTTAGCTCGTCACTGAGATGCTCCCACATCTTCAGGCCGAATTCGAACAGGTCATGAAGTGGCTTTAACCGGTAGTTGGACCGTACAATCGTTGTATTGCGTCCGGTATTGCCGCCACCGATATAGCCTTTTTCAAGCACTGCGATGTTGCGCACACCGTGCACCTTGGCGAGATAAAAGGCCGTCGCCAGCCCATGCCCACCGCCGCCGATGATGATGATGTCATAGCTGGCCTTGGGCTCAGGATCACGCCAAGCGGGTTGCCAGTGCTTTTGGCCATTCAACGCACCGCGTAATAAAGATAGCGCCGAATATCGGCTCATACGATTGGCATCCACCCGCGCTTCTCGCGCCAATCGGCTTCAAGCCCGTCAAAGCGCGACAGGCTCAACAGGTCGAGATTAGCGAAGGAGCAAGTGCCATCCATGACGATATCACGGATCGCATGGCCCGATGCTGGCGACAGGCCAAAACCCACACTCGACATCGATGCGACGATGACATTGTCGGGGCTGGTCAGGCGGTCAATAATTGGGCGGCCGTCGGGTGTATTTTCGATCACACCAGCCCAACTTCGGATGACGTTGAGATGCGCAGCCTTAGGAAGCAATTCGGCAAGCCGTTTGGCCAGGTTTCGTGCGAGCGGCGTTGAAGGCCGCGCGCTTGGACCGTCCGCGTCGACATCAAGCCACTCATGGGGACCGCCGCCATATGCAAGATTGCCACGCAACGTCTGACGGCCGTAAAGCTTATGCCCGTCAACCCCACCAATCGGCATCATGGGAGCAGGTTCGGTGATGATCATCTCTGCCCGCGCTGCTGCCAGCGGCACGTTGATGCCCAGTTGCGCCATCAGCTGGGGAATTTGCGGGCCTGCGGCGACCACGACGGTATCACAACCGTAAGTTGCATTGGCGGTTTTTACCGCCGTTACCTTGCCGCCTGCAGTTTCAAAGCCCGTGACGGGGCAGTGCTGAACAATCGTTCCGCCCAGATCCTGTAATGCCCAAGCATATGCCTGAACGCTTCGTTGCGGATTGGCGTGGCCGCCGAATTTATAATGTACACCGCCGAAACATTTCTCGCTGGCCAAGGGCACGGCGTCGAGCACCTGCTTGCTGTCGAGCAATTCGACCGGATGATTGAGCCTTTGGTGGCGTTCGGCAACAAACCGATACTGTTCCCATTGACGCTCGGTCATTGCGATGATGATGCGTTCAGGGCGGTGCTCTGTCGGATAGCCAAGCAGCTCGTCCATTTGTGGCCAGAGACGTTGCTCTTCGTCGAACAGTGGACTTGAATAATGCGATGCCCCGCCCCCATTGCGGCCCGATGCCTCCCATCCGACAATAAACTTATCGAGCACTGTCACCTTCACGCCCGAACGGGCAAGCCACCATCCAGCGCTAAGGCCTGTTACGCCGCCGCCAACGATGACAACTTCCGCGCCGCTCATTCGTACATTCCCGTGTAAAGCATTTGGCGATGTTCATCCTCGTGCGGGGTGCCAATATCCTCCACCGGAACCCATTGTGTGGGTATGCCAAACCAGACATCCCATGCGGCCTCCATTGAAGCAGGCTCGTTCCAGTCGGCCAAAATTTTCATCGGCAGTGGTCGGACGGGTGCACGGTGGCTGGCGAGCGGGATGCTGCCGAATGGCTTGTTCGATTCCAGCGCGAGCAACATCGCCACCTGATCACGGCAACGGCGGCCTTGACAGACGCCCATGCCGGCGCGGGTTAGCCGCTTGATCTGGTCAGGATTGGCGGGACCATCCTTAATCAGTGTTTCAAGCGACCTGACGCACATGGCCGGTGGGCGGGCGAGATAGTTGGGCGGCTGAACACCGATCAAATCGGCACGCGTTACTTCCTCGCATTGGCAGATGATTGTGTCATCGGCGCTGACCGCCGAAAGTGCACGCATCCAGTCCATACGATAGGCAATATGATCAAAGCCGGTGTCGGGCAGGCCAGCACAGTCGCCCACAGCGGAGACCGTCGCTTCGCCCGCTGGAATATAACCGCCGCGTGCCGGGTTTAGCGCGCGCGCGGCGTGCATGGCATCGACCAGTTCAATCGATGGAATCACGCCGATTGCCACGCAAATAGTATCGCAGTGAACGACGCTGCCATCTGAAAGCGTCGCACTGGCAACGCCGTCTATTCCGCCTGTGGCAGAGATGATTTTCTGCCCGCAATGGATTGCAATTCCAGCTGCATCAATCTTTGCGATTAAAGCTGCACTGCCCTGCGGTGCGCTACGCACCTCGACCAGTCCTGCGACCTCGACCCCGCGTCCATGCGCCAAGAGCGCCGTTTCTAATGCCAGATCGGTCGATCCAAGCACCAGCACGCGCCGACCTGCAAACGCATCGTAACGAGTGAGCAGCATTTGCAATGCCGCAGCGCCCATCACGCCAGGCTGGTTCCAACCCGGAAATGCCATCGCCAGATCACGAGCGCCAGTCGCAAGCACAATCCTGTCAAACCCGACAAGCCAGGAACGCTCGCTGTCTGCTAGGCCCACGACCTGTTCTGGCAGGCTCTCGACGCCTGGGCCGTTGCGATAGACGCCCCATGCAGTAGTGCCGAGCAACACTTCGACGCCTGCATCCATCGCTGTCTCAAGTTCGGGCATGGACATGAAAATGGCTTCAAGCATGCGCTCGCTATTCTGCGTCGCTGCCGTCATCCGTCCGCCGAAATAAAGCGGCACATCGTTACCCATCAATACGCCGGACACCGGGTTTTCATCAATGAGCAGTACTGACGAACCCGACTTTGCCGCGTCGATGGCGGCGACAATGCCGCTTGGACCAGCACCGATAACGACAATATCGTAATGCGCTTCGGCTGCGCTGCGCGTTCCGTTTATTGCGCACACATCTGTTCCGGTAAAATTGAGTTCCATTACACTGCCTCCAGCGCTTGTGCCAAGTCGGCAATAAGGTCGTCTACATGCTCAAGCCCGACCGACAGCCGGATTGTACCATCGGTAATCCCACCTGCCATCCGCAAATCTGGGGGAACCGCGTAATGCGTAGTGCTCGCGGAATGGCAGATCAACGTTTCGGAGCCGCCCAGACTGACTGCGAGTTTGAGCAGTCGCAACTCGTCCAGCATTCGAAATGCCTCTGTCTCGCCACCGTGCAAGTGAAAGGAAAATGTCGATCCCGCTGCCGTGCATTGCCTGTCATAAACGGTTCGCGCAGGCGTGCCGGCTTCGAGGAATCCTAAATATGTTACGCCAGCAACCTTGGGGTGGTCGCGCAAATATTCGGCCACCGTCCGCGCGTTCTCCATGGCGCGTTCGGTGCGCACAGCAACTGACTCAAGGGATCGTAACACAAGCCATGACGTGTACGGGTCAAGATGATTGCCCCATGTGGTGCGCTGCATCCGCAATTGATCGATGAGTTCTTTCCGACCGCTAATGCCGCCTGCCAGCAAATCGCTATGACCACCGCAATATTTTGTCAGCGATGTCATGCACAGATCGACGTTATGTTCGATAGGCCGTTGCGCAAAAGGTCCGAGCAACGTGTTGTCCACGACGACAAGCGGACGATGGCCCTGCTTTGCGCCAATGTCATCGGCAATCCGCACCATCAAATCGAGATCAACAATTGCTGCAGTCGGATTGGCGGGCGATTCTGCGATGATGAGTTTGAGCGGTCCCATAGCCGTAGCGGCATCAGCAGCCGCACGAACTACGTCCTCGTCTGTGCCATCAAGATATGCTGCTGCGTGCGAACCAAATTGCGGCATGATGCTGTTATACAGCATATCAACCCCGCCATAGATCGGGCGACCGTGTAACACGCTGTCGCCGGGCCGGACATGCGCGAGTGCGATGCTTGAATGTGCAGCCATTCCGCTACAATAAGCGACAGCATCCTCCGCGCCGTCAATCGCGGCAAGGCGTTTTTCAAGAAAATCGAGACCCGGATGGCCAAGCCGGGAATATATGTGGTTGGTCTCCCCGACGAGAGGTCCGCTGCCATCAAAATAGGCTTCGTGTACGTTCTTCGCGTGTTGCGCGGACGGATAGACAAAGGTCGACGTCATGAATATCGGCGGCTTGACCGAGCCCATCCCCATTTGCGGATCATAACCGTGTGCGACTGCAAGCGTTTCGGGGCGCATCCCCTTGCCCTTATGCATTGCCATGGCCGGAAATATAGGCACGTGCCACATCGCAATACCAGTCGGTGAAACGCTGCGCGAGCATCTCCGCTTCTTGTGAATAGGGACCGGAGGTATAGCCTAGGCTGTTCACGCCGACCTGATTGTTTTCGGCGAGAGCCTTGTCCTCCAGATTGGTTGTTGTCCAAAGTGCGGTCAGTTTATCGACATCGTAATCAACGCCCTCAACCGCATCCTTATGGACATACCATTTTCCCGTGACATGGGTTTCGTGAGGGCCAACCGGCATTGCGCTGAACATGAAGACATGGTCAGCAGTACAATGGACAAAACAATGTGGGTCGACCGCCCAACGCATTGATCCGATGTCGCCGTCATTGGCCTTGCACATCAGCTTTTTCGACAGATGTTTGCCATCACCCGAAATCGACACGCATCCTTCGTTAAGCGCAAAGCGTGCAACTTGCCACCAATGGCCCTCGACCGGAGTCTGCGGAAGGCCGTGCGCGGTCATTGCTGCTTCGAAAGCGAGGACGCGGGCGTCGTAGCCGCTGTCGAAATGTTTCGACATGCCGACGGGAAAGGTTTTGGCAAGCTCGGGATGTCCAGTGCCACAATGGTAACATTCGCGCGCATTTTCCATCACCAATTTCCAATTGGCGTGTTCAACAAGTACGCTTTCATGCGCCAGTTTTGCATCCTTGAGATGGTGCGGCGCTGCATAGGCGCTAAGCTTGTCGCGAAAATCATCGATCGGCGGCGGGGTGTCGGAAAGGCAGATAAAGATGGTTCCCGCAATACATTCCAAGGCAACTGGCTTCAGCCCGTGGTCGGCTTTTTCAAAGTCGTCGGCCATGCGGTTCGCAGCAAATAATGAACCATCAAGATCATATGTCCACCGATGATAAGGACAAACCAGCTTAGGCGCAGAACCGCTTCCAACTGCGCAGATCATTGACCCGCGATGGCGGCAGCTATTGTGAAACGCACGGAT
>JANPKN010000270.1:0-6388 GCA_031426075.1 Sphingomonadaceae bacterium | reverse complement strand
GCTTGCTGCCGCAATACGGCGGTGCGGTCAGCCACGTCGTGGGCGGCAATACCAATGTCAGATTCAAACTGCGCCGACTGCTCGCGGCGCCGGGTGGCGTTTTGTTCTGCATGAAAGGCTGTATAGCACATGGCCATAATCGACAGTTCCAAGCCAGTCATGATCAAGATGGCCGTTGCCAGCTCCTGATAGTCAGGTTGATCAACGCCATAAACTTCACCTAATAACTCCAGTGTCCGCGCATTTGTGCGGGCAGAGGCGGCGTTAACATGCTCCAGAGGGATGCCCCGCTGGCACGAATCCATGATTTGGCGAGTCAGATATTTCGACCATTCGGTCCCATCGATTTCGGACAAACGACGGCCAATGAATGCAGCAGTCTTGGTTCGCGTGATTTCAATAGTGTTGGAGTCTTCCAGTTCGGGGAACTTGCCCATCGAAATCCAATAATCCCAATAATAGCTACCGAGATCATAAGAATGGTCTTTCAACAGTTCGCCAACCTTGCGGCAGCGGGGCGCCAGGGTCTTGTCCTGATTGAATACATCAACGATAGTTTGCACGCTGGATGACTCAATGTCCCGTTTTTCTGCCATTTTTCGTTCCTGTTCGACGGTGGTCCGCTATGCGGTTCGTATGATGGGCAATACGGGTTAATTGGTTAATAGCTGGTTATTGGCTGAGGCGCAGTTGTGGGGGAAGCACCAATCACCCTAAAATGCTAATTGAACAAATTGGTTAGCGGATTGCGCGTTTCGCACCGCGCGGGCCTTGCACGGCGGCGTTAATCGATTAAAGAGCGACCCAACGTCGACCACTTGCAGATATGAAGGACGCTGAAATCATGGCGAAAAACCCAAACCGGCCGCTGTCACCGCATTTGCAGGTGTATCGTTGGTCGCCACAGATGGCCATTTCGATCTTCCACCGTGCGACGGGATTCATTCTCGCAACAGCTGGAATGATGACGTTATTGTGGTGGCTGTCGGCCATTGGTGGCGGTGCTGAAAGCTATGCTACGTTCGAACAATATGTCATTTCGGCAGGTGCAGATGGCACCGGGTTGCAAGTCGCTAGCAACTGGTTTTTCCGCCTTGTCGCCTTGGCCGTAACCTTCAGCTTCTTTCAGCATTTGGCATCTGGCCTTCGCCACCTCGTCCTCGACATAGGGGCGGGCTATGAGCTGAAAACGAACCGGACTTGGGCATCGGTTGCATTCGTCGCAGCCTTTTTTGCAACTGCATTCGTAGCCCTGTTTGTGGCATCGCGCTTTCTTGGAGTTTTGTGATGGACAGTAGAACATATATCGGCCGCGTCCGTGGTCTGGGTTCGGCCAAACATGGCGGCGAACATTGGCTGAAGCAGCGCTTGACAGCGATCGGTAATGTCTTGTTGACCACTTGGTTTGTCCTGTCGTTATTGATGATCCCAAGCTTTGACCATGCCGCATTGGCGCAGTGGCTGGCGCAGCCACTGGTTGCGGTTCCCATGATCTTGATGATTGCCAACATCTTCGCGCATGTCCGCTTGGGTCTTCAGGTGTTGATTGAAGATTATGTCCATGACGACGGACTGAAGTTCGCGACCATGACACTCCTTAACTTTTACGTCATCGCCAGTGCCGTGTTCGGCATTTTTGTTGTCGCAAAACTCGCATTTACCGGAGCTCCCGCCTGATGTCAGACGCTTACAAGATTATTGACCACACTTATGACACCGTCGTCGTCGGCGCTGGCGGGTCTGGTCTGCGCGCCACGATGGGCAGCGCTGAAGCTGGATTGAAGACAGCCTGCATTACCAAGGTTTTTCCAACGCGTTCGCACACTGTTGCTGCGCAAGGCGGAATCGCTGCGTCGCTTGGCAACAACTCGCCAGACCATTGGACCTGGCATATGTATGACACGGTCAAGGGCTCTGATTGGCTCGGCGACCAGGATGCCATCGAGTATATGGTCCGAGAGGCGCCTGCAGCGGTGTATGAGCTTGAACATGCGGGCGTGCCATTCTCACGCAACGCGGACGGCACCATCTACCAGCGGCCTTTTGGCGGGCATATGCAGAACATGGGCGAAGGCCCACCTGTTCAGCGTACGGCAGCAGCCGCCGACCGAACGGGTCACGCGATGCTTCATGCTCTGTATCAGCAGAGCCTGAAATATGATGCGGACTTCTTCATCGAATATTTCGCCCTCGACCTCATCATGGAAAATGGCGAATGCCGCGGCGTCATCGCGATGTGCATGGAAGATGGCAGCATCCACCGGTTCAAGAGCCACGCAGTCGTGCTCGCAACAGGCGGATATGGCCGTGCTTATTTCTCCGCAACCTCGGCCCACACCTGCACCGGTGATGGCGGCGGTATGGTGTTGCGCGCTGGTCTGCCGTTGCAGGATATGGAATTTGTCCAGTTTCACCCGACAGGCATCTACGGCGCTGGCGTTCTCATTACCGAAGGCGCACGCGGCGAGGGCGGTTACCTGACCAACAGCGAAGGCGAACGCTTTATGGAGCGTTATGCTCCATCGGCAAAGGACCTTGCTTCACGCGACGTCGTCAGCCGCTCCATGGCGCTGGAAATGCGCGAAGGTCGCGGCGTTGGTGAACATAAGGACCATATTTACCTGCATCTGGATCATATCGACCCGGCAGTATTGGCGCAGCGTTTGCCCGGCATCACCGAAAGCGGCAAGATCTTTGCTGGCGTCGACCTGACGCGTCAGCCCCTTCCTGTGACACCTACTGTCCACTACAATATGGGCGGCATACCGTGCAATTATCATGGCCAGGTCGTGACCAAGGTCGGCGATGATCCCGAAGTGATCGTGCAGGGTCTGTACGCCGTTGGTGAGGCTGCATGCGTTTCTGTGCACGGCGCAAACCGCTTGGGTTCTAACTCGCTCATCGACCTTGTCGTGTTCGGCCGTGCGACAGGCTTGCACCTGAAGTCGTCGCTGACGCCTGGCGCGCCGCATAAAGCATTGCCAGCGGATGCCGCAGATTTGGCACTCGCGCGCCTCGACAAGTTCCGCAATGCCAAAGGCGGATCGCCTACTGCCGAGATACGCCTGCAAATGCAGCGGACGATGCAGAAACATGCTGCCGTTTTCCGCGACACGGCCTTGCTTGAAGAAGGCGTTACCGAAATGCAGAAGGTCAATCAAAGTCTGGCTGATGTCCATGTGACCGACCGCAGCCTCATCTGGAACACAGACCTTATCGAAACACTTGAGCTCGACAACCTCATGGCGCAGGCCGTTTGCACGATTGAAAGTGCAAACAACCGCAAGGAAAGCCGTGGCGCACATGCGCACGAAGATTTCCCCGAGCGCGATGATGCCAACTGGATGAAGCACACCGCTTCATGGTTCGAAGGCTGGGGTGGTTCAGGCGGCAAAGTCAAAATCGACTATCGCCCTGTCCATGATTACACGCTGACCGACGAGGCAGAGTATATTAAGCCAAAACCACGCGTTTATTGATAGTCTCGAAAACGGAGGCTGTGATTTCCAGGCTCCGTTTTCGCTTTTCATGATCGAAGACCGAACAGGCGACGATGATTTCGTCGGCCTGTGTGCGGGCAGAGAAAGCTTGAACGGCAGATTTTACCGTATCGGCAGCCCCGATAGCGCTCGCCGATAGTACATCGTTCAGAGCAGCCGAAAATTGCGGGGGCAGGGATGCGACATATCCTTCGACCGGAGGCGGCAACTGGCGCGGGTTTCCGGTGCGCAAGGCAACGAAGCTTTGCATCAGGGAACTTGCGAGATATTCGGCCTCTGCATCGGTGTCCGCAGCAACAATATTGAACGCGGCGATCGCATGAGGTGCATCCAGCACAGCGCTTGGCCGGAAATGGCTTCGATAGATATGCAGCGCTTCGTCCAGCATTTGCGGTGCGAAGTGGCTGGCGAATGCGAATGGAAGTCCGAGGGCGGCCGCAACCTGAGCGCCGTAAAGGCTGCTCCCCAAAATGTAGAGCTGCACATTCGCACCCGCGCCGGGCGTCGCAACAATGCCGGTCTTCCCATCGTCGGCAAAATAGCTTTGTAGCTCCATCACATCGCGCGGGAAGCCGTTCGGATCGCTATCCAGCGTCCGCCGGATTGCAGCGGCAACGCGCTGGTCACTGCCGGGGGCACGGCCAAGGCCCAGATCAATTCGGTCCGGATACAGCGCGTCCAAAGTGCCAAATTGTTCCGCAATGACCAAAGGCGAATGGTTGGGCAGCATGATACCACCTGAGCCCACACGCATGGTTTTCGTGGCAGCAGCGATATGGCCGATAACGACACTGGTGGCTGCACTGGCGATCCCGCGCATACCATGATGTTCGGCGACCCAATACCGGGTGAAACCAAGGCCTTCCGCATGCGCGGCAAGGTCTGCCGCATTGGCTAGTGCCGAGGTGACACTGCCACCTTCAACGACAGGGACGAGATCAAGAAAAGAAAATTTAGTCATTATGCATAGATGGTAACATATCGAGGCAAAACCAAGCGCAATCGACTATCTTCATGCGCCGTGCCATATCGGCCCCATGGTAACCGACCTTTTTATTCCATTTCTTGTGACCACCTTGCTCATAGAATTGACGCCGGGTCCGAACATGGCTTGGCTTGCGCTAACGAGTGCGAGCCAGGGCAGGCGGTCGGGCTTCGCGGCGGTCGCCGGAATTGGCTCCGGCCTTGCAATACTTGCGGCGGCAACAGCGGTTGGGCTGGCAGAGTTGGCGACGCGAGTCCCAATCGCCTTTCATCTGCTGCGATATGCCGGTGTGGCCTATTTACTGTGGCTGGCGTGGAGTGCATGGTGGGGCGAGGTTGAACCGTCACCGGATGCCATAAGCAACAGTGCGCTCGGGGCGTGGTTTCGGCACGGGCTGCTGCTGAACTTGCTGAACCCAAAGGCCGCCGTTTTTTTTATAGCCGTATTACCTGCCTACATCACCCAGAATGCCCCTGTTATACCGCAGACGACGTTGCTGTCGGTCAGCTATGTGTCGATTGCGACGTCTGTGCACCTCGTCATCGTCGCATTGGCAGCGCAAGCACATGGCTGGATTTCTGTGGGTGACCGGGCTCGGGGCGTTAGACGGGTTTTTGCGGTGCTGTTGGCTGCAATTGCGATCTGGTTCCTGTTCAGCACATTGTAGGTAACAGGCTGTCAACGCATGTCCCGCCTAACGCCAACGCAGCATTGACCGGTCAAGCTCCGATGCCGATTTTACGCCCATAAGACGCATGTCGCGCGCTATTTCATCGCGCAATTTACCGACAATCCTTTCAACGCCAGGTTGCCCAGCCGCCGCCAATGCATAGAGATAGAGCCGCCCGCCAGAACAGGCGGTAGCACCAGCAGCAAGCGCCTTTAGAACATGGCTTCCGCGCTGCACGCCGCCATCGCAGATGATGTCGATCTTTCCACCAACAGCATCGGCGATCTCAGCGATTTGATCGAATGGCGAGCGCGACCCGTCCAATTGCCGTCCGCCATGGTTAGACACCATGATTGCGGTCGCGCCAATGTCGACGGCGCGTTTTGCATCGTCGACAGACATGATGCCCTTCAGGCAAAATTGGCCGCCCCAGTCTGACCGGACCTTTTCGGCCATTTTCCAGTCCATGGACGTATCAAGCATCGTATTGAAATATTCTGCGACCGACACGGCGACGTTGGTGCCTGCATCCACATGGGTTTGTAGATTGGGTAACGCAAATTTCTCGCGAAACATGTAATTTAGCGCCCACATGGGGTGGATCGCATAACTTAACACGGATGCAGGCGTGAAACGCGGTGGCGACGTAAATCCACTGCGCAGGCAACGTTCACGGTTGCCGGAAACGATGGTGTCCACTGTGAGCGCGATGGCATCGAACTTGGCCGCTTTGCACCGTTCGATCATCGACGCGTTCAGCCCCTTGTCCTTGTGGATATAGAGCTGGAACAGCTTTGGCGTTTTTATGCTTGCGCCGACTTCCTCAATACTGACCGTGGCGAGTGAAGAGATGCCGAACCATGTGTTATACCGCTGCGCGACTGCGGCAACTGCGCGCTCACCTTGCCAATGGAACAAGCGTTGCAACGCCGTAGGAGACAGCATCAAAGGCATATCAATGCGCTGCCCCATCACCGTCACGCCCATATCGATCTCCGACACGCCAGCCAAGACGTTGGGTACTAGACCACAATCGTCGAAGGATGACGTGTTGCGCACCTTTGTCCGTTCATCGTCGGCAGCGCCATCGATGTAATTGAATATGGGCGAGGGCAGGCGCGATTTTGCCAAACGGCGGAAATCGGCTACATTATGACAATCATTCAAACGCATGCAGTGCTTATGACAGACCTTGCAAATAATTGCATGCATTTGGATTCTTCGCCTGCATAC
>JANPKN010000269.1:0-11908 GCA_031426075.1 Sphingomonadaceae bacterium | reverse complement strand
AGGCCATTGACCCCGTGCGTTACATCGCCAACCGCTCCTCCGGGCGGCAGGGTTTTGCCATTGCAGCAGCAGCGGCGGACCTCGGCGCTGAAGTGACGCTGATAGCTGGTCCCGTCCATTTGGTAACTCCGCCGGGTGTCGTGCGCATTGACGTCGAGACCGCGCTTGAAATGCAGGCAGAGGTCGAGAAAGCCCTGCCCGTCGATGCCGCCATCATGGTCGCCGCTGTCGCCGATTGGCGCGCCGCACAAGCGCCGGAGCAGAAGATCAAGAAAGACGGCGGCACGGTTCCCCCACTCGCATTAACCGAAAATCCGGACATCCTTGCAAGCCTTGCCAGGCATACCCATCGGCCAAAGCTGCTCATTGGCTTTGCTGCCGAAACCGAGAAGATTGTCGAACATGCGCAGGCAAAGCTTACCAAAAAAGGCTGCGACTGGATTGTGGCCAACGACGTATCCGGCGACGTGATGGGCGGTGAAAACAACGCGTTTCATATCGTTACCAAAGACGGCGTCGACAGTTGGCCCGAAAGCCCCAAAGATGTCATTGCCCGCAAACTGATGGAGAAGGTTGCCGATGAATTCGCAAAAGGTTGAAGTTCGCGTCAAGCGCCTGAACCATGGCGCTGGTCTGCCGCTGCCCGAATATGCGACATCGGGCGCGGCTGGCATGGATATTTGCGCCGCAGAGAGCCTGAACTTGCGCGTCGGCAGGCGCCATGCCGTCGCAACGGGTTTTGCGTTCGCCATTCCCGACGGATATGAGGTTCAGGTCCGCCCACGCTCCGTCCTTGCGCTGAAAAATGGCATTACGTGCCTCAATACACCCGGCACCATCGACAGCGACTATCGCGGCGAAGTGAAGGTCATATTGGCGAATTTGGGCGAAGATGATTTCATGATCAACAAAGGCGACCGGATCGCGCAGCTGGTCGTGGCTCCGGTCACCAAGGCGGCGATGGTCGAGGTGGAATCCATTGACGAAACCACGCGCGGCACCGGGGGTTTCGGTTCAACAGGCGTATGACGCTTAGCGACCAACAGCTTGACCGTTATGCACGGCACATTGTGCTCCGCGATATTGGCGGCGCAGGTCAGTCCAAGTTGTTGTCGAGCCATGTGCTGCTGATTGGTGCTGGCGGCATTGGCTGCCCCGCCATCCAATATCTAGCGGCGGCAGGCGTCGGGACGATCAGCGCGGTTGACGATGACGTCGTGTCTTTGTCGAATCTCCAGCGGCAGATTCTTTACACCGAAAACGACATTGGCACTGCGAAGATCGATGCCGCTGGCGCCGCCGTCGCGCGGCTGAACCCGGATGTCACATTCATTGGCCACAAAAAGCGCATTGACCGCAGCACCTCGGCAGACATTCTCGCTGGAGCAGACGTTGTCATCGACGGCAGCGATAATTTCGCCACGCGCCTGATCGTCAACGATCTCTGCCTTACCGCCAAAGTGCCATTAGTCAGCGCCGCTATTGGCCAGTTTCACGGGCAAATCGGAACCTTCACGGGATGGCAGGACGATGCGCCCTGCTATCGCTGCTTTGTGGGCGACGCGCATGACCCAGATGATTGCGACGACTGCGCCACACAGGGCGTTCTAGGGGCCATGTGTGGGCTGATGGGATCATTCGCCGCCATGGAGGCTATTCGTGCCCTGACGGGCTTTGGAGAGGCGCAGAAGGGCAAGCTAAACCTGTTCGACGGGATGGCTCCCGCGATGCGCACTATCAAGCTGCCGAAAGACCCGGCTTGCAGCAGCTGCGGTGCATTAGCCGCCTAGAATCTCCTCCACCCACTCAGGCACCACTTCGGTGGCTGGGCCATGCCGCGATTCTTCGAACCATGACGTGCCATGTGATGGCTCAAGGTTTAATTCCAACGTTCGGATACCCTTTTGCCGCGCCTCACGCACAAGGCCCGCTGCGGGATATACTGCGCCTGATGTACCAATGCTCACGAACAGGTCAGCACGGTTTAGTGCGTGGTAGATGTCCTCCATCCGGTAAGGCATTTCCCCAAACCACACGATGTCGGGCCGCAACTGTCCAGAAATCCCGCACGCTGGACAGGCTGGCCGGTCGATCAATGTTTCGCGCCAGGGGTGACGGGCATCACACGCGCTGCACCATGCGTTCAAATGCTCGCCATGCATATGCAGCAGGCGTTTTGACCCTGCCCGCTCATGCAGATCGTCCACATTTTGTGTCACCAACAGCAAATTGCCCGACCACGCGGCATCCAGCCGCGCGAGCGCATGATGCGCGGCATTTGGCTCGACCTGCTGAATACGCTCACGCCGCATATCGTAAAAGCGCAGCACCAAGTCGGGATCGCGGGCAAAGGCCTCAGGGGTTGCGACATCCTCGACCTTATGCTGTTCCCACAACCCGCCTGCGCTGCGGAAGGTGTCGATACCGCTCTCGGCACTCACACCTGCGCCCGTCAGGATCACGATGTTTTTGATTTCCTGATTCACATACTGTCCTTTATCGTCACCCTAGGCCAAGGCCTAAGCTTGTCTCACGTCCCTAATATAGTAAGACCCGAGGACAAGGTCAGGGCAAAACATATGAAAATTGGAATTATTGGCAGCGCGGGACGCATGGGGCAGGCTTTGGTCGATGCAATTGTCGCAGCCGGCCATGAACATGCAGGTGGCGTAGATAAGGATGGCGACCTTTCCGCGTTGGTTGCCGCGTCCGATGTGCTCGTCGATTTTTCAAGCCCACATGCGGTGGAAGCAAATCTCGACGCCTGCGTTGCGGCGGGCAAGCCGATCGTGATCGGCACGACCGGCTTGGAGGAACGCCACCATTTCCTCATCGACGATGCCGCGTGCGATATTCCCGTTTTGCAGACAGGCAACACATCCCTGGGCGTGACCATGCTTGCCGCGTTAGTAGAGCAAGCCGCCCGTCAGCTTGGCGAGGATTGGGATATCGAAATTCTGGAAATGCACCACCGGCACAAGGTCGATGCGCCATCGGGCACCGCCCTCCTGCTGGGCGAAGCCGCCGCAAAGGGCCGCGCTATCGACTTGAAAGATCACAGCGACCATGGCCGCGACGGGATTACGGGTGCGCGCAAGACTGGCAATATCGGATTTGCATCCTTACGTGGCGGCAGCGTCGCAGGCGACCATATGGTGATCTTCGCATCCGACAACGAACGCATTGAGCTTACCCACCGCGCCGAAAGTCGAGCGATTTTTGCTGGTGGCGCGGTGAAAGCTGCCGTGTGGCTGACTCGGCAAAAGCCCGGACGGTATAATATGCAAGAGGTCCTTGGCATTTGAAAAAAGCCGACATCTTCGAATTCTACCGACGGCTGGCCGAGGCGAATCCCGACCCGGAGACTGAGTTGGCTTATGGCAATGCATACCAGTTGCTCGTCGCGGTCACCTGTTCGGCACAATCGACCGATGTGGGAGTGAACAAGGCGACGAAGGCTTTGTTCGAAGACATCAAGACGCCCGCGCAAATGGTCGCGCTTGGGCTCGATGGCTTGAAAGCGCATATCAAGACGATTGGCCTGTATAACAACAAGGCGAAGAACGTCATCGCGCTATCGGAAATTCTCGTGCGCAACCACGGGGGCGAAGTGCCTGCCGACCGCGATGCTCTGGAGGCGTTACCCGGTGTGGGACGCAAGACCGCCAATGTGGTCATGAACACAGCGTTTGGTGCAGAGACCTTCGCCGTGGACACGCATATTTTCCGCGTCGGCAACCGCACTGGCATTGCGCCGGGCAAAACTGTCATTGCGGTTGAACGGGCGCTTGAGAAAAGCACGCCTCAGCCGTTCCGAATCGGCGCGCATCATTGGTTGATCTTGCATGGCCGCTATGTCTGCAAGGCGCGCACGCCCGAATGCTGGCGCTGCCCAGTCGCCGACTTGTGCCGCTTCAAACCCAAAACATCCGCGCCCAAGATCAAGTCAGCTAAAGTTCAGACTGAGACCGCTAAATCTGATGCATAATTTTGGAGAAGCATGATGCATAAGTTGCTGCTAGTCATTCCTGCGATTGCCTTGCTATCGGGCGGCGGTGCCGTAGCACTTGCTAGCAAAAAAGCTCCAGAACCCGTTCGGGCGGTCGGCGAACCGAAAAGCTGCGTCAATATTTCGCAAATCCGGTCAACGAAAGTTGTCGACAACAGCACCATCGATTTCCGCATGGCGGGCGGCAAGACCTATCGCAACGCCCTGCCCCAAAGCTGCCCCGGATTGAAGTTCGAGGACCGCTTCTCCTACCGCACATCAATCAACCAGCTGTGCAGCGTCGATATCGTACGCGTGTTGCATGACCAAGGCGGGCGGCTTTACGAAGGCGCAGGATGCGGCCTTGGGAAATTTCAGATGGTTGAGAAGGTCGACCAGCCGCGCTGAAATGTTACCTCCCCGTCCAGTTACCCGGACGCTTCTCAACAAACGCAGCCATGCCTTCTTTCTGATCCTCTGTGCCGAACAGCCCGTGGAACAGGCGGCGTTCGAACACGACGCCTTGCTGCAACGTTGTTTCAAACGCAGCGTTCACCATTTCCTTGCACGCCATCGCGGCCAAAGGCGCCATGGCGGCGATGGCTGTTGCAGATTTAATCGCCTCTTCGACTAATTCAGCCGCCGGAACGACTTTTGCGACCAGTCCTGAACGCTCGGCTTCGGCAGCGTCCATCATCCGGCCAGTCAGGCACATTTCCATCGCTTTGGCTTTGCCAATCGAGCGGGTCAGGCGCTGCGATCCGCCCATTCCGGGCGTAACGGCCAGTTTGATTTCGGGCTGACCGAATTTCGCATTGTCACCCGCCATGATGAAATCTGCCATCATCGCGAGCTCGCATCCGCCGCCAAGCGCAAAGCCGTTTACGGCGGCGATCCAAGGTTTGCGCGTCGCTGTGACACGATCATAGCCAGCGAAGAAATTTGAACCATACATTTCGGCAAAAGACTGCGACGACATTTCCTTAATGTCCGCGCCCGCCGCAAAGGCCTTTTCGCTACCGGTCAGGACCGCGCATCTTTGGCTATCGTCGGCATCATATGCAGCAAAGGCCGCGATAAGGTCAGCCAAAACCTGGCTGTTGAGCGCATTCAGCGCGTGTGGCCGATTGAGCGTCATCAGCGTTACCGCGCCGCGTTGTTCAACCAAAATTGTGTCGTATGTCGCGCTAACGCTGGTCATAGGGGCTTCCATTCTTCATGCGCCGGCAAAGGCGCGAATATTGCGTCGATCAGATCCTCGGTCACGTCCTCGGGCGTTGCGGGGTTCCATTTGGGGGCATTGTCCTTGTCGACGATGACCGCGCGCACGCCCTCGGCGAAATCGGGGCGGACGATGACTCGGCTGGCAATGCGATATTCCATGGCCATATTATCGGCAAAGACCGTTAGCGCGTGGCTCTCCGACAATTGGCGAAGCGCCACCTTGCAGGTTTGCGGGCTTTTCGTGCGCAATGTCGCAAGCTCACGCATCGCCCACTCGCTTTCGTCGCCCTCAAGGCTTGCAAGAATGTCTTCAAACCGGTCAGAAGCAAAATGACGGTTAATCTGAAATAATGTCTCAACAATCTTGGACGCCGCCGGAGTTTCCGACAAGGTTCCCAATATTCCATCGATGCGCTCGACATCTTCGCTCACAATCCGGGCCTTGGCGTCGGCAATCGCGCTACTTGGAAGATAATGGGTAGCGAGCCCAAGCGCGAGACATCCAGCGCCTGCGATCCGCGATCCGGTGAGCGCCAGAAACTGCCCCACACGGCCTTCAAGCCGCGACAGATACCAACCGCCGCCTACATCCGGGAACAGGCCAATGCCTGTTTCCGGCATCGCAAATTTGGTGTTCTCGGTCGCCACACGGAAACGTGCAGGCTGGCTGATGCCGACGCCGCCGCCCATCGTAATACCGTCCATGAACGCAACCACCGGCTTGGGATAAGTGAACAACAAGTGGTTGAGCTGATATTCGTCGTGGAAGAATTTCCGGCCAGACTCCCCGCCATCATTGATTGCAGAATCGCGCAAGAAAGCGATGTCGCCACCCGCACAAAAGCCGCGTCCTTCGGCATGGTCAATGACGATGCATTTAATCGCGTCATTTTCGCGCCAAGCAAGCAGCGCCTGCGTCATAGCATGCACCATAGGAAGCGTTAGCGCGTGGAGCGCCGATGGCCGGTTTAGGCTGATGAAACCGGCATGTCCTTCAACGCGGATTATAACATTATCGGTCATTGGCGTAGCAAATCCCTACCAATAATCATGCGCATGACCTGATTTGTTCCTTCAAGAATGGAGTGGACGCGCAAATCGCGCCAGAAACGCTCAATGGGATAGTCTCGCAAATAACCATAACCACCAAATAGCTGAAGCGCTTGATTCACAATCTCGCTGCCGCTGTCGGTCGCCAGGCGCTTGGCCATAGCGGAAAAGCGCGACTTGTCCGGTGCATTCGCGGTAACCTTGGCCGCAGCGATGTACAGCAACGCGCGCGCGGCCTCCAGATCGGTCGCCATGTCCGCCAGCATGAATTGCGTATTCTGGAACTCGGACACTGGCTGGCCGAATTGCTGCCGGTCCTTGGTGTAGGCAATCGCCTCATCCAAGCAGCGCTGCGCGCCGCCCAACGAACAGGCGCCAATGTTCAGCCGACCACCGTCCAATCCCATCATGGCAAAGCGGAAACCGTCGCCCTCCGCGCCAACGCGGTTGGCGACGGGCACACGGCAATCTTCGAATATCACCTGCGCGGTTGGCGAAGCGTTCCAGCCCAGTTTCTTTTCAGGCGCGCCAAAGCTCAGGCCGGGTGTGTCCTTGTCGACAACAAGGCAGGTGACGCCTTTGGTCTTCTCTTCGCCTGTGCGGACCATCACGACATAGACGTCGTTATAGCCAGCACCGGAGATGAACTGCTTAGTGCCGTTCAGCACATAATGGTCACCATCAAGCCGCGCGCTGGTTTTCAGGGCGGCCGCATCGGACCCGCTGCCGGGTTCGGTCAGGCAATAGCTAGCTATTTTCTGCATCGAGACAAGGTCAGGCAAATAACGCGCCTTAAGCTCTGCGCTGCCAAAGCAGTCGATCATCCATGCCGCCATATTATGGATGGAAATAAACGCGCTGGTGGCGGGGCAACCATAAGCCATCGCCTCCATGATCAGCGCCGCTTCTAACCGGCCGAGGCCAGTACCGCCTGATTCTTCGGACACATAAATCGCGCCAAAGCCAAGTTCGCCGGCGGCCTTCCAGACATCGACAGGATAATGCGACTTTTCGTCCCATTCGGGGGCAAAGGGCGTGATTGCGTCAGCGGTAAATTTACGCGCCATATCCTGAATGGCGACCTGATCGTCGGTGAGTTCAAACTGATTTTGCATGCGCCCGCCGTAGCATCGCGGTTTCCAGTTATCCAGCCATTAGCTTGGGGCAACGCACATATCGTGTGCGCAGACCATCGACCAAATCGGTGCGCGTCAACTGCGCACGGTCCTCGCTAAGCTCGAACGCCATGGCCCGGGTCGATTTGTCAGCATTGCCGACAAATTCAAATTCGGCCTCCATAGTCTTCGACGTCATGCGTTTTCCCTGCACCATTGTGCCGATCGATCCATTTAACTTAATGAGTCTACCCTGCAGCGACATGTTTATGACGCTGCTCTCCGGATCTTCAGCACAGCCAGCGGCGTTTTGGGCCCAGCGTGCCTGATAGCCGCCGGGAAATTGGTTAAGCGCGATTTCCAACGCAACGTCAGCGACAGGACCTGCGTTGTTGGCAGACGTTTCGTTTCCCGTGATATCGGTACTGCTTTTTTCAGAAGTTGGCCAACATCCGCCAACCGTCGCACCCAAGAGGGTTGCGCCCAAACATAACATTTTCGCCGACATGCTTTATCCCCATTTCACCGATGAAAACATTCGGACTGCCTTAGGGTTCCATACGTTAAAGGAAGAGCACCGTCGTAAATATAATCTCCGTCCAAAAAAAACTTGGCGCGAGGGCCCTGTGCCTGCTAACCGAGCCCGGTCCGCACCCATAGCTCAGCTGGATAGAGCGCTGCCCTCCGAAGGCAGAGGTCACAGGTTCGAATCCTGTTGGGTGCGCCATTTTCTCAACGTCTTAGCTGCATTCAGGAAGCCTTTAGAACAGGGGCTTTAGGTTCACTTTGAACCTTGGGAGCAAAATGTCGATGTTGAGGGCGTCCGCGACGCCCATAGCCTCCTCGATTCCAAGGTACGTCGAGTCGCTCAGAGCTATTGTGCTTATACGACTGCATTGAACTCAAAGATGAAACCACTTGGATATAAAAACCGTAAGCGAAAGCCGCCGTTCGTCTACCCCTGGCCGGTGCATCCGCGTTGCGCCCAATCTCAGTCATACGACCATGTTTGCGCGCTTCCCAAATGCAGACATTAGCGCAATGCCGTGCGCTCGGCAGCGCACGGCATTGCGCTAAGCTGGAACTTTACCCACAGCCACGCATTATCGATCCATGCGAACGCCCTGAAGGGTCTCGACTTACGCCCTTCGACAAGCGCGACCTCCCGGCCTCTGGCTTTCGCTCCGCGAGCCTCCGGTTCTCGAAGGCTTATGATGTCCGCTGAAAAACATAGTCCTGAAGACGTAGCGCTAAGCCTGACTTTGGCTATCGTAAGGAGCTCACCCGCGCCGCTGCTGCTTCTGGACGGCCAACTCAATATTATCGCGGCGAGCACCTCTTTCTGCGCAGTGTTCAGCGTCGACGCGGTGCAACTGACGGGGCAACCGCTTTATGCCCTGGATGACGGCAAATGGGATAATCCCGAACTGCGGTCACTGTTGACAACAACTATGTCTGGCGAAGGGACGCCGGTCGGCCGAAACGTCGATCTC
Source organism: Sphingomonadaceae bacterium (assembly GCA_031426075.1). Taxonomy (GTDB): domain Bacteria; phylum Pseudomonadota; class Alphaproteobacteria; order Sphingomonadales; family Sphingomonadaceae; genus Sphingorhabdus_B. Next base: position 3,038 of record JANPKN010000269.1, on the reverse strand, counting down.
CAACAGCCGCAACGCCCAGTGAAGCATCTGATCGTTCAAGCGAGCCGGCTGACCTATCTCGATCTTGAACAGACGCGGATCCTCGTCACCGTGTCGGATGTCACGCAAGCGTGGGCCGACCAGACTCTGAAAGAAGAATCAGCCCGCGCAGCCCACATCCTGTTGCAGGAGGTTCGCCATCGGGTTGCTAACAGTCTGCAGATTATCGCCAGCGTATTGCTGCGCAATGCGCGAACGGCCAAGTCGGAAGAGACGCGCGGCCATCTCGAAAATGCGCATCATAGGGTGATGTCCGTGGCCGCTCTCGAACGGCTGCTTTCGACTTCCGAAGACGGCGACATCAATGTGCATGCGTATTTCACCCGACTGTGTGAAAGCATCTCGGCCTCCATGATTGCCGACGTCGATCAAATTGCATTGATTGTGGAAGGTGGAGATGGCGTGATCGAAGCTCGGGTGTCGGTGAGCTTAGGCTTGATCGTTACCGAGCTGGTAATCAACGCGCTTAAACACGCTTTTCCCAATGGACGGCCGGGAACCATTACGGTCGACTATAACTTTCACGGGCCAAACTGGGTTCTGTGCGTGCGCGACGACGGAGTCGGCATGCCGCCGAAAGCGCCTGTCCGAACTGGTCTGGGCACCAGCATCGTCGCAGCACTGGCCGCGCAGTTGCAAGCATCGGTGGAAATAGCGCCCAAGCACCCGGGAACCCAGGTAACCATCACGCATACCCGGATCGCATTGGTGGAAGATGAGCCCGAAACGGAGATCGAGCCGCCCGCAGGGACACACCTGACGTCCAACGCGATCAAAAATCGAAGAGTAGAGGAATGATTATGACAACCGCAAACGATAGCATGGCGATTCAAACTCTAATGATTGTCGAGGACGAGGCGCTCGTGGCGATACTCCTGCGAGACGAGTTGCAGGAGGCGGGATATAAGGTCCTCGACCTGACGGATCGGCACGCCAGTGCGCTGGAAGTCGCCAAAGCTAAAAAACCGGATCTGGCATTGGTGAACATCCGGCTCGCGGGACGTGACGATGGCATCGAACTCTCAGAGCATCTAGAGGCTATGGGAATACCGGTCTTGCTCATCAGCGGCCAGGTCAGCCGGGCAAGCTCGGCCAAAACCGTGGCGATCGGCTCGATGCCAAAACCTTATGATGCCGCAGAAATGGTGCTCGCTGTGGCCTACCTTCTCGCGCGTCTGAAAGGGGATGGCTCTTTGCCAAGGCCTGACCAACTTGAAGTGTTTGACGACGAGAGGTTCGAACTCGACCCAGCGGCATAGCGGTCCGCGCAGCGTGGTCGGCCAAGGACTGCTTCTAGCCGTATCAACGGTGTCGCTATTAAAATCCAATTTAAAGATAAAAGCGACCAACGGAATGTCACTTAGAATCCGCGCGCGTTCTAAAAGTAGCGCGTTAACGCTAGTCATAGGGACAATCACTTTATTATGTTCACATCGTCAGAATGTCGCTTAAAATTCGCCCAGTGTACCGCACTTGGGAAACTCAGCGATAGCACCGCAATCCGTGACGATTACTTGGCAACCGCCAATCGCTGGTTACGACTATCAACGGTAGCGGATTATCAGGAGCGCGTTGCTGCCGCATACGAAATACCTTCTTTAGCAGAAGGTCAACATCGCACAAAACTGCCGCTCCGTCGTTGCTGAACATACGGCAAGTTTCGACGCTCGTGATCCTTAAACGTCCGCATTTGGGCCGTATCCCGAATGTCCGCTTTTGGTGCATATTGTCCGTAAGCTGCCCTCCGTTCACCCTATGAACAAACGGCCAGAAACGATGGCGGGAAAGTGTTGTCTGTATGGCTGGAATGTTGGGGAAAGCAGACATTACACTGTTAAGCTACGCTTTCATCAAAAGGTTTGCCTCCAATTATGCTCGCTAGACTGATATTATTCTCAGCGGCCATCATCCCCGCAGCGGCCCTAGGCTGCTCCTGCATTCGCCCCGCAGATTTGTCTAGCCAACAGATATCCTCCCTTTTCCAGCATTATCCGATAGTCGTGCGAGCTCGCATTGTTGCTACGGAGCAACCCTTGCGCTGTCGTCTCGCGCCTGTTCGCTGGCTATATGCTGCAGCGGGAGCAACTGCACAGGTTAAGCACACTCTGTTGGTCCGAAACGTCATCCGTGGACAGGCATTGACCACAGTCTCAGTTGTCCAAAAGCAAGGTGTGGAGTTCAATGGCTGTCAGACATCTGGCTCAGCAGCGTGCGAGCCGCACTTTTTAAATGCTGAAGATGTCTGGGTGCTTCGTAAGCTTACCCAAAATGCTCTGGAACGCGCACCTATGTGCACTGAAGGGCTTATAAGAAAAGTTTTAGGGATCTGATCGAAAGACCCTGCACAATGTCCGCAAGGCTGTCGTGTCCGGAAAGGCAGCTTTCAGGGTAGTAACGATGAAAGCTGACGTTCGAGCCGAGGTAAAACCAACCGGCAGAGTTCGCTAACAAAACGGTCATTCAGATAGTCAAGTGAGCTTCACGAAACCTGCCGTACGTTCAGCCACAACGACGCGGCAGTTTTGTAGTGCAATGTTTACCTTCCGCTAAAAAGGGGTCTTTCTTTGTCATCGGACGGGGTGGTTAATAGCGATGCGAGTGCTGCCGCGTATGTTGTCCTGTGGAGCAACCGGGCACCTTCATCAGGCGAGGCTGTCACGCGACCGCCCAGCCATCGGGCGAGCACTACCAGTTGCCCGGCTGCCAACTGCTCTGCAACCAAGGACAAAGGCAGGCCGGGCCGGCATCGGTTGGCGGCACGGAGTTCGAGCAGCGCCTTTTCGATGCGGTAAACGAGCCGACGGCCGATAGCGACGCCCGCTTCACCGGACAACATTGTCCGGGCAACTCGGCGTTGTTGCCAGAAATGGCGGAAAACTTGAATTAGGGCTTGATCCAGCTCTTCCTTGACCGTGCACCTTGCGATGGTGCTCAAATGAATGTCGAGACTCTGCGCAAGTAGATCGTCCATACCCGAAAAATGCGTGTAGAGCGTCGAG
>JANPKN010000268.1:0-2203 GCA_031426075.1 Sphingomonadaceae bacterium | reverse complement strand
ACCTTCCGCTACACAAAGTGCAAGTTGGCCCTGAGAAACGCCGCAGGGCACGTTGTTAGCCCGTGCATTGTCCGCAGTGACCTCAACGCTGACCGGATCAATGTCGGAAGCGGTCAAATACGCCTTTGGCCAGAGGGCATGTGCTGCGAATGCAAGCAAGCCCGTCCCGGTACCGATGTCAGCAATAAGGTCGAATCTCTTGCCAGCACGCTTCATGTCGTCGAGCATCGTGAGGCAGCCGCTGGTGGTTTCGTGACCACCAGTGCCAAACGCGCGGCTTGCTTCAATCAGGAACGGCGTTGCGTCTCTGGGTACTGTCCCCTTGTTGGAACTGGTGTGGATATAAAAGCGGCCAGCGTGGACTGGCTTCAGACCTTGCTGGCTCATCACGACCCAATCGGCGTCAGGGAGCTTTTCGATCACCGGCTTTGCCTTTGCGGCGCTGGTTATACGGCTGTGGATAGCACTGATGACGGATTGGCTTGGTTCAACTGAAAAATACGCGTCCAACTGCCATTTATCGTCATTAAACGCTTCCACTTCGTCCGCCACGATGGTTGGCATCGGCTCAAGCGAAGCTAACCATTCATCGTCTTCATGGATTGCCTCGGCTTCTGCACGGGTGCAAGGAAACCGGACCTTCCAATCACCGGACATAGCTTGCGCCATTTACGTCGAGCACTGCTCCAGTCATGGATGGCGGCGCGTCGAGTGCGCAGAATTTCACCATGACGGCGACTTCTTCAGGATCAGCGACTTTGCCCAAAGGGATATCGGCGAGCAATTTGTCGCCGCCGCGGCTTTCAAGATAATCCTCGGCCATTCCAGTCATGGTGAATCCGGGGCAGATAGCAAAGGCATATATGCCCTCTTTGGCATAAGCGCGCGCGATGGTTTTGGTCATGGCGACCATGCCGGCCTTTGATGCGGCATAATGCCAATGGGCAGGGCTATCGCCGCGATGCGCAGCGCGGCTGGCAATGTTGACGATACGGCCGGACGCACCGCTGGCCTGCCAATGCAGCACCGCTCGGCGGCACAAGTCCGCACTGGCGGTCAGGTTGATCTGCATGGTGCGGTCCCAGCTTGCCAGCCATTCCGCGTCAGCACGCAAGATTGGGTTTTCTTCAAACACACCTGCATTGTTGATCAAAACGTCGATGCGGCCATCTAAAGTTTCAAGCGCCTTGGCCCATAGCCGTGCGGGGGTATCGGGATCATTTAGGTCGCCGTCCTTGCTGGACATGGCAACCACGCTCGTTGTGGCGGGGTCAAAGCTTGCGGCGACCGCTGCGCCAATACCGCGTGAGGCACCGGTGATGAGGATATGGGTTTTCATCGGCGCTGCTTTTCACAGCGCTGATGAAAATTCAACTAAAGTTATCGAACGAGGTTGCCAACGAAGCGCGTTGCATTGGCTTGAAGCGATGAAATTTTTTCATTCACTTCACTAAAACCGCCCTCAAGCAGCATGATTTCGGAAACGACGTTTTCCGTATCCGAGCGAATGGCGGAGATCGTGTTGGACATCAAATCGGCTGCCAGCGCCGTTTCATCAACCGATGCCGTGATCATCGTCACCGTCTGCGCTTGGTCTTCCATGGCCCGGCGAATGCGCTCTGCGGACATTTTAACTTCGTCCACCGTCTCGCGAATAGATGCGTTGGATTCAACTGATGCCTTGGTTGCGCTTTGAATCGCAGAAATTTTCTGTGCGATTTCGTCGGTGGCTTGCGCGGTTTGGTTGGCAAGGCTTTTGACCTCCTGCGCGACGACGGCAAAGCCACGGCCAGCATCGCCTGCGCGTGCAGCTTCAATCGTGGCATTGAGCGCGAGCAAATTTGTCTGTCCAGCGATATCGCGGATTAGGCCCAAAATTGACTCAATCGAGTGCGACTGTTCGGACAGCGTATCGGTTGCGACCGCGCCCTTTGTGGCTACGGCCGCTGCGCGGTTTGCGACATCGGCTGCAGTTTCCACCTCGGTACGCGCATCTTCAATCGCGCGAATGAGGCCCGCCGCAGTCTGCGCGGCTTCGCGCATAGCGATGGCGGATTGTTCGGATGCGGCAGCGACTTCGGAAGCCTTGGACAACATGCCATTGGCCATTTGCGAGCTGTTGGCTGCTTGCTGCCGCAATACGGCGGTGCGGTCAGCCACGTCGTGGGCGGCAATACCAATGTCAGATTCAAACTGCGCCGAC
>JANPKN010000267.1:0-5875 GCA_031426075.1 Sphingomonadaceae bacterium | reverse complement strand
AAGGGCCGCAGCAGCAACCCGCCTGTGGACATCGGAATCATTCAAGAGCGTCATCACGCCATTAATTGGCTCATTGGATATGATGGGTTGGGTTGGGATGAAATTACGACAGACACTTAGTGCATGGGCCAATGCAATGACCGCAACTGGCGCCTAGCCGCAGCTGAATGAACGACCGCAATGTTGTCGTGTCCAGACTGGCAGCTTCTAGGAGAAAGGTGCCAAAAGCTGACGTTCAAAGCGCCTGTTTAGGCAACGGCGGTTCCCGCCAACATTGCAGTCGTTCTGTGGTGCATTTTGAGAATTCGAAACCTGCCATCCGGTTATGCGTCCCGCTGGTCGTGATTCCGATGGGTTTTTAGGGCATGACGACCGCTAGCAGGAATAAGCCCACCAGCCGCAGCTAATGCATTCAATTATGCGCCTGAAGGCGTCCCGTGGTCTTGATCTGTCGGCAATGCCAGTGGTGTCGAACCACAGATTGTGCGCAGGGCGGACTTTAGCCCTTCTTCAATCGTGGGGTGATAGAACGGCATTTCCAGAAGCTGCGTTGCGGTGTGCCCGTGTTGGACGGCCCATGCAATGATATGCGCCAAATGCTCGCTTGCCGGCGTAAACAGGTCAGCACCAATCAGCCGGCCATCTGGCGCAGCGGCATAAAGCGTGAGGACGCCCTGGTTCACGCCTTCCACACGGGCGCGTCCCTGATCGTTGAATTCCGCAGTGCCGGTGATCACGCCGTCTTCCTCTGACTCTCCGATTCGCGCGACCGGCGGACTTGTGAAGGTGATGGTGAACGGGGTGAAACGATCAGCTTTGATCGATGCGGGGAAGGCCACGGCATTGCGGCCGGCTATGGCACCATCGTGCGACGCTTCGTGAAGGACAGGCAAGTCATGCCCTGCATCGCCTGCAAGGAAGATATTACTATCTCCACATCGCATTGTACCACGATCATGTTCAGGAACGCCGTGTTCATCCAGCACAATGCCGGATGCCGCCAAGTTCAGGCTATCGAGATTAGGGGGACGCCCCGTCGCAACCAAAGCATAATCGAAAGTGCTATTGCCCGATGAACCACCGCTCCATTCAATGTGGATCGCTTCATCAACCGCGCTTGGCTCAAGTTCAACGTTCAAGACCAAGCGCAAATCATGTTCGATCGCCTTCCTGAGAGCCGCGTGGACCTTGTCACAACGGACCCCACCCAACCTGTTGCCATTATCGAACAAGGTTACTTTAACGCCTAGTCTCGCCATCGCCTGAGCCAATTCAAGGCCGATCGAACCTGAGCCAATAACCGCAAGGCTCTTCGGCAAGTCTTCGAGATCAAAAATCGTTTCATTCGTCAGAATACGGTGGCCAAGTTTGGCAAACGCATCAGGGACGAAAGGCGATGAGCCTGTCGCAATCACGATAGTGCCGGCCTCGATGATACGACCGTTATCAAGGCTCAGCGTTCCGCAATCCACAAACTTTGCCATGCCGCACAGTCGAATGCCGTCGGGGATTTCTTTCATAGTTTCTTGGGTCAGCCGGACAAACCGATCGCGTTCGGTTCGCACGCGCTGCATCACTGCCTTGCCGTCAATTCGAACGTCACTTACTTCGATTCCGAAATGGCTTGATGACCGCGCCGCGTGTGCCGCGTGCGAAGCGGCGATCAACAATTTTGAAGGCATGCAGCCTACGGTCGCACACGTCGTCCCGTTGAAACGGGGATCTATAAGCAAAGTGCTCGCACCGATTGAACGCGCCGCGCGTTCAGCGGCTAGCCCTGCGGTTCCCGCACCAATCACTGCCACGTCGCATCGAAGAATTTTGCTCATTTCAGTCTGCGATCGTGATCGATTTGACGTTTACGAACTCCTTGATCCCCACTTCGCCATGTTCGCGACCATAGCCTGAATCTTTCACCCCGCCGAAGGGCATGTCGGGCGATGCGACGGAAAACGTGTTGATATTGACCATGCCCGTATCGAAATAAGTTCTGGCCATGTTGACCGCACGGTCGACATCCTTGCTGAATATGCCTCCGCCCAGACCATAGCGGCTGTCATTGGCTATCCGCATGGCATCCTCATCGTCCTTGGCTTTAATGATAGCTGCCACGGGGCCGAAAATCTCGTCATCATATGCAGGCTGGCCGGGCGCCACGTCCACCAACGCGGTCGCGGGATAAAACCACCCCGTCCGATCGGGGATTGTTCCGCCAATTACCAATTTAGCGCCCTTGGCAACGCTTTCGTCGACTTGTGCGTGTACCTGATCTCGCTGACGACGCGAAACCAGCGGCCCCAACTGTGTGTCGGCGGCGTTCGGATCCCCCATTGCAATGGCACCAAATGCGTTAACGTATCCTTGGACGAATTGATCGTAATTCTTTTCTGTGACGATAAACCTCTTCGCACCAACGCAGGTTTGGCCGTTATTGAACAGTCGGCCTTGAACACATGCCTTTATGGCCAGGTCAAGATCAGCGTCATCAAATATCATATAAGCATCGTTCGATCCAAGCTCGAGGACCGTCTTTTTGGAAACTGACGCAGCTTTCTGCGCAACTGAGCGGCCAGCCTTGTCGCTGCCCGTGAGTGTTACGCCTCGCACCAATTTGTGTCCGATTATGGCGTCTGATTGATCGTGGGATATCAATAGGATACCGAATAAACCCTTTGGCAAGCCTGCACGCTCGTAAATTTCCCGCAGCATAAGTCCACTGCCGGTGCAGTTTTCAGAATGCTTCAACAGCACGCCATTTCCAGACATCAGACATGAAATAGAATAGCGCACCGCCTGATAGCAGGGAAAATTCCAGGGCTGGATTCCGTAAATCACACCAAGCGGGGCGTATGCAACCAGCCCACGGCCGCTGGGCATTTCGCGATTCTCGTCAGCAAGAAAGGTGGGGCCGTTCTTCGCGGTAAAATCGCAGATTTGGGCGGATAACTCGATTTCGGACAGAGAGTCGCGAAGGAGTTTCCCCACCTCGTCCGTCATCAACCGTGCAAAATCATCGCGTGATTTGCGCAGCTCGGCGGCAATCGAAGAAATTACGGTTGCGCGTTCGTCCAAGCTTTTCAACCGCCATTGCAGAAATGCATCGTGGCTTTTTGCAACCACTTCCATCGCTTGGGCATCAGTCATCAATGAATAGGTATTGAGGATTTTTTCGGTCAACGGGTTTATGGTCTGGATCGTCCTATCGGTCATTTCAGGATCTTCTTTTTAACAGGTGTTGAACAGGGCTTATCGCTCTCAGAATATTGTCTCACGATGATTCTGCAGGGTATCTAAAACCTGCTCAAGCGCCTCTTCGATCGCTTGAGCGAATGTCTGATCAGTCATTCTCGCAATTCCGTTGTGCGCGGCGCAGACGATACGTGTGGCAGCCCAGTCGCGGGCAAGATCTTTGGCCCAACGGACATAATCATCGGCAGCGCCAGCGCGCTTTTGTAATGCATCAGCCAATTTTGGATGGAAACGCAACTTTGGAGCCGGCAGGACAAGTTTCACCAGCGACGGTGGATTGAGGTACATAAGCGTATCGTCAACGTGGACAATGCTGCTTTCACGATGCCGAACAAGAACGGAACTGACGTGGACGGACTCATCCTGCGGGATGAATTCAACGCCCGCCGGTATCGAGAAATCGAAGAGATCGGCAAATTGCTGCTGCGTCGCTGTTTCCTCTATGCACGCGGGATCCCAATCAAGTTGCGGCATTTGTTGATGATGGCGGCGCGTGCCTACCAACCGCGCATGAGGGAGCGTTTCATGAACAAATTTACAATGGACGGTATGAAAGGGATGAACGTTAAGCACCGCATCAATCAGTGCACCATTGTCCGTCAGAGCCAACAACTCATCATGATCGGAACCACCGGGTTCATAGGCGTCGATCAGAATGAACCTGCCATCCAGCTTGCGGACCAAGGACATCTGAGTGCCAATGTTTATCATATGCGCGATTTTGAAATCGCCGCGAATGTTCCAGAAATTCTCGGCCAGATGTTCGATGGTATCTCTCTTACAAGGTGTAATCTTACCCCTGCGAAATACCCGACGTCGACATACGTTCCGCAAATTTAAAAATTAATCATTTAAACTCCGCCTAGATATGAAGAACACAGGCTCTCACCGGTCCACGTTTTGTCAAAAACTTCTCAACGGCAACATCGACGACACCCACCCTCGGAATACAGAATATCGATTTTAGCGGAAAGAGGCTTTAGTCCGGCTGCAGCTCATCCATCATTGAGGCCCGTTTTCATCCCGGCGTAACAAGCGGTATTCGGGTGAATCCTACGCGTTGCGCGTTAACAACGCTGGTCAGCCACCAAATTGAATAATCCTACAAACATGTGTTTGCATTGCGATTGCAATTTTATTTTACCGGTCACATTGGATGTTGATGACAAAAGATGACGAACGCTGGATGCGAGAAGCCATTGCACTGGCGAAAACGAAGGGGACTGATCCTTCGGATACGCCCATCGCCGCAATCATAGTTCGCGACGGCAAAATACTGGCCGCAGAGATAAACCGGACAGCACTCGACAACGACGCCACTGCGCACGCCGAAATATGTGCTTTCCGGGCAGCGGGTTCCCATGTCGGTGATATGGAGCTTCGCGGTGCAACATTATATTCTACGCTTCAACCTTGCGGGATGTGCACTATGGCCAGCATCTGGGCCAAGGTGGCACGGATCGTATACGGCGCGGGACGCGACGACGTTCACCGGATGTACTTTGAAGACCGCAATCTCGACACTGTTGATTTCATCCGTGATGCCTATCGAGACGATCTGAGTATCGAAGGCGGGTGCATGTCTGACGAATGCGCCGCTTTATATTATGGGCCTGATGCGAATGTTCCTGCAGCAGATCAGGGCAACATTTAATTTCAAGACGAAAGTTCCAGACTGCTTTTATGCGGTAAAACTGCGCCTCAGGACAGCAGTTCGGCGGCTTCAACCACAAACAATGGTTCGTTACATTGAGCAAACTTCTCGCGAATTTGTGGTCAATCTCATACGTCAGCCGGGCTACATCGCCCGATAATATGACCGAAGCAAATTTATGTGCTTTGTGCCGCTCAGCACAAAAATATAATGCAAAAGCTCAGATCACCGGAATACTGACGTTTCATAACGGTGCCTTTGCACAGATACTCGAGGGGTCAGAACAGGCACTACGTGATTTGCTAGGGCGTATCACCGGAGATACTCCTCACTATAATCTGAGAGTGTCAGCGGATGGCCCGATCGATCAGCGATGCTACGCGGACTGGTCATTGGAGTATCTAGTTCCTAATATTTTCGTTCACAAACAGATTGAAGGTTTTCTGCAACAAACCAAGGCGGCACGGCGACGGTTGTACGAATTTGCGCACTAAGTCGTCGCACACCGTAGAGGGGTGAGACTGAGATTAAGGCGACCGACTACGCTAACATAGCTGCCGTTCACCGCTCCGAACTTCGTTGTCAAAACCGGTCGTTCATTCAGCTTTTTTGCGGAACCCATGAATCACCGGCTTCATAGCTGTTGCACACCAGCCTGTCCGGCTGGAATGTTGAACCCACCGGGGGAAAGCGGACATTGACAAGACAACGCTCCAGCTAACTTTTTTCGCTGTTGTAAGAGCTAGTAAAGTGTCGACCCAACATTTACTACCATCGGGGTAAGCATGAGCCACGATAATAGCGAGAGAAGCCATGACCGATTTCAAAGCCGTGATGCGCCGCATAATCACCGGAGACGATAACGATGGGCAGTCGGTCATCATCCTCGACGGTGGCCCTTCCGCCAGCGCGGGTGATCCGGACGTCGGCGGGCTGTTCGAGATATGGGAAGATATCGCTTCCGGCCCGCTC
>JANPKN010000266.1:0-11757 GCA_031426075.1 Sphingomonadaceae bacterium | reverse complement strand
ATGCGCGAATTCCTCCGGTCCCTCAACCCCTGCATTCAACTCTTCGGCGAGAATTTCCATCTCTTTACCGACGAGGATCGCAAAATCGACCTTTGCGGCGGCCAAGGGTGCGGCAAGCGCGCGGTGATAATGATCACCTTTTTCGCCCAATTCCTTCATCGAACCCAACACGGCAATACGACGTCCACCGCCCGATAATCCCAACTGGCCAATCGTCGCGGCCATGGATGCCGGGTTGGCGTTATAGCTTTCGTCGATTAGGTGCGCAGTGCCTTCACCAATCGCAAAATCATGCCGCGCGCCGCGACCGGCAAGGCCGCCCATTTCGGCCATCGCAAGACCAGCAGACGCCAGATCGCCACCCGCTGCCAAGACTGCGGCCAGCACTGCCATGCTGTTGGCAATCCAATGCTGTCCGGGCTGCGACAACGTAAAGGACAACATCGCGTCGCATACCTTTGCGGTGATCAGCGTGCCACTGTTAGCCGTGCCAAGATGGTCGACAACGCGGACATCGGCGTCCGGGCTGAAGCCGAAGGACAATATGGAATCGGTGTAACGTTCTGCCGCGGCACGAAGGCGAGGATAATGCGCACTGTCGGCGGGCAGAATCGCTGTGCCGCCCTCGACCAAGCCTTCGAATATCTCCGCCTTGGCGTCGGCAATGCCACTTTCGTCCTTGAAAAATTCGATATGTGCAGGGGCGATTGTTGTGATGATGGCCACATCGGGCCGGACAATGTGACTGAGCGCGCGCATTTCGCCTGCATGGTTCATGCCCATTTCGAATATGCCGAAATCGCAATCGGCGGGCATCCGCGCGAGACTTAGAGGTACGCCCACATGGTTATTGTAACTTTTGACCGATCGGTGCGCGCGGCCGCGTGAACAGCGGTCAAGCGCGGCAAACAAGGCTTCCTTCGTGCCAGTCTTGCCGGCCGAACCCGTCACCCCAATGATCTTCGCCTTGGTGCGCGCACGCGAGGCATGGCCCAGTGCCTCCAGCGCCTGCATCGTGTCGGCCACAAGGATATGCGGGTGCGGCACTGGCTGCGAGACAATTGCCCCTGCTGCGCCATTGGCAAAGGCTTTGTCGATGAACAGATGTCCGTCGGTCTCTGCGCCTTTCAATGCCAGAAACAGATCGCCCTTGCCGATTTCGCGCGAGTCAAAGGCAACGCCGGTGACGTCGAAATGTCCCGACGCTGTTCCGCCAGTCGCGGCAAGCAACTCTTCAAATGTCCACAACGGGGTCATGCCGCGCATTCCCGTGCAACTTCGACATCGTCAAAAGGCAGAACGCGGCCCATGATGATTTGGCCCTGTTCGTGCCCCTTGCCCGCGATCAGGACGATGTCGTCCGGTTCGGCATGTTCAATGGCAAAGGCAATCGCGTAACGCCGGTCGCCAATCTCATGCGCACCTGTGGCGCCTGCCATGACGTCAGCGCGGATAAGCGACGGGTCTTCGCTTCTCGGGTTATCGTCTGTGACGATCACAATGTCAGAATCCGCCACGGCCACTACACCCATTTCAGGGCGCTTGCCGGTGTCGCGGTCGCCGCCAGCGCCAAAGACGGTGATGAGCTTGCCCTTCGTATGTGGGCGCAATGCAGCAATCGCCGCGCGCAGGCCATCGGGCGTGTGCGCGTAATCGACATAGACGGGCGCGCCGCTCTTGGTGATGACCGCGCGTTCAAGACGTCCGCGCACTGGCTGCAACCGCGCCAGATGCGACAGCAGATTCTCCACATCGCCGCCGCTCGCCATGACTACGCCAGCTGCGACCAAAGCGTTCGCAGCCTGGTATGCGCCAATCAAAGGTAGGTTCACCTTATGGACATCGCCCTGAATGCGCAGTTCAAGCGTCTGTCCAAGCTGAGTCGCCTGGCGCGACAGTAATTGAATGCCCTTGCCCTTTTCGCCCACTGTAATCAGGCGCAAGTCGCGTTTGCGCGCGCGGGCAACGACTTGGTCGGACCAGACATCGTCGGCCCAAATGACCGCGCAACCAGTTTCGTCGACGACTTCGTCAAACAGCCGCATCTTGGCTTCGAAATAAGCCTCCATTGTCCCGTGATAGTCGAGATGGTCGCGGCTTAAATTGGTGAAGGCCGCAACCGAAACTGGCACGCCTTCGCTGCGATATTGGGACAGCCCGTGGCTTGAAGCCTCAAATATCGCATGGCTGATGCCTTCACGCGCGAGTCCGGACATGTTGGCAAGGAAGGTGACGATGTCGGGCGTGGTCAGCCCGGTTTTGGCCTGATCCGACGCGGTGATGATGCCGAGCGTTCCAATCGACGCCGCGTTATGCCCCGCCATCCGCCAAAGTTGCCGCGTCAGTTCAGCCGTTGATGTCTTGCCATTGGTTCCAGTGACGGCCGCAACATGGTCTGGAAAAGGGCGGAAAAATTTCGCGGCGAGATGGGCAAAAGCTTGGCGCGGATTGGCATCCGCAATGTGCACTGCGCCGCGCACGACGGCTTCGGGACGCGCGACCACCGCAACGGCACCAGCGGCAATCGCGTCATCGATAAAATCTTCGCCGTTAAATGCAGCGCCTGCGAACGCGCCAAAAACCGTACCGGGCGCAATCTTCCGATGGTCGATGGCAAAGCCGGTCACTGTTATGTCGGCAAATGCCGTGTCGGCACCGCTTACCAATTGCCCGAGCTTCACTATTGCTCTCCCTTCGCCTTCCACAATAAAGGCATCAGTTCGGATACATCAACATCGCGTTTCATATCCGGAATAATTCCCACCAACGGACCAATGCGAGTCACCGTTTTCTGCACGACCGGCGCGGCGGTGTAGCCTGCGGTCCGCTGAAAGCTCGATGCCTCGGTACCCTTTGGTTCGTCCAGCATCGCAAGCACGACATAACGCGGATTGTCCATGGGAAATGCAGCAGCGAAGGTCGCAACCACGAGATTGCGGCTGTAACCGCCAATGCCGGGTTTTTCCGCCGAGCCGGTTTTGCCGCCCACGCGATAGCCCAAGGCGTCGGCTTTCTTGCCTGTGCCATCGACCACAATCATGCGCATCATTTGACGCATCCGTGCGCTGGTTGCTGCCTTGAACACGCGCTTGCCGGGGATTTTTGCGCCAGCCTTGGTTTTGAACATCGTGGCCGGACGATAGATGCCGCCATTGACCATAGCGGCATAAGCGCTCGCCAGATGCAGAGGTGTCACGGAAATCCCATGGCCATAGCCGACGGTCATGTTGGTCAGGCGACCCCAGGTCTTGGGATATAAGGGCATCGCTTTTTCGGCGAGCTCGATATCTGGCCGTGCATTGAAATGCATCGTGCGCAACATGGCGTCCATGCGCGCAGCACCCAGATTGTCGGCAATCTGCGCGGTGACGACGTTCGAGCTATGGATCAGCGACTCTGGCGCGTTGAGCCAGCGTTCCGAGGGATGCGAATCCCGAATTTTGAAACGGCCAACCTGAAGCGGCTTGGTCGCATCATAGCGCACCGACAGATCGCGCACTGTGCCTGCGTCCATGGCAGCGGCAACGGTCAGCGGCTTGAACGTGGAGCCAAGTTCATACACGCGGTTGGTGACATTGTTGGTCTGCCGCGAGATCGGGTAGCGGCCATCGACAATATTCTGACCAAGATCGGGAATATTGGCGAATGACGGGCGGTTCGGGTTAAACGAAGGCAGGGTGGCCATGGCGATAACTTCGCCGGTTTGCACATCCAGGATGACACCGGCCGCACCTTTGGCGGACGTAGCAGCCATGCCTGACGCCAGTTCGCTTTCGAGTGCCGCTTGTACACGGACGTCCAAAGCCAGGTTCAGCGGTGTGGAACGCTTCGATGGATCGCGCAGATAGTCATTCATGACCCGCTCCATGCCCATCGCGCCTTTGCCGTCGCGGTTGACGAAGCCAAGGACGTGGGCCGCCATATCATGCTGCGGATAGAGGCGCGTTGCTTCGCGCGGGAATTCGATAGCGATTTCGCCAAGATCATGGACCTGCCGCACTTGCTCGGGCAGCGCGCGCTTGCGCAAATAGCCTGGCTTGCTTGCTATCAATTTGGCATAAAATTCGGACGCTGGCGTGTCTGGAAAAATTGCCGCCAACTGGCTTGCGAGTTGTTTGCGGTCACCCAGGATATCTTCAGGCTTCACCCAGATAGCATAGCCATAGATGCTGCGCGCCAACGGGATACCGTTGCGATCAACAATATCGCCGCGTTCCGGCACATATTCCGTGCTCGTTGCGCCATAAGCGCGTGTGCTTTCAAACAACGCCAAAGTCGCAAGGCGGCCAATCAGCAGAACGACAAACATGCCGAATGCCAGCAGCAAAACCAGCATGCGCCAGAAACTGTGTGCCGCAAATGGCGGGGTGTGTACGCCGCTTTTCCGAGTTGTGGTGCGGGCGACTACAGGGGTCATTAACGACGGCGTTCGTTAGCGGCCTTAGCCGAAATGTCGCGCAACAGATCGTCGGATAAAAGTGTTTCGTCCATCCGCGCAAGCCGCTCGGTACGGGTCTGCTCAACCTTTGGTGCTTCAGGCATTGGCGCAGCACGCTTGGCAGACTCTGCGAAAATCGGCGTCGCAACCGCCGTAGCAATCGCAGTTGATTTTTTCACAACAGCTTCGATCGTAGGCGCGGGATTGGCCTGGTTCGCGCTTGTCGCCACATCAATGTCTGCTGAAGCCATCATCACTGGCTTTGTATCTTGCAGGTCGCCGGTCAATTCCGCAAGTGCCGCTTCGCCATTTACAAACTGTTCGGCCGATGGTGGCTGATAACCGTATAAAAGCTCGTTCCATTCCTCAAGCTGCTGCAAGCTTGCGCGTGTCCGGATTTCCGCCTGAAGAAAGCTGATTTCGCGCTTTGTCTCAAGGATTTCTCGGTCAACCGACACCAGATCGCTGTGCGTTGCCGCGACATTCAGCGACAACGGGTACAAAAGGATCGCGACCATAAATACCAAGGCCAACCAGCCGAGATTCTTTAGTCTTTTCATGGCGAGACTCATGCTGCCAGTCCTCCTGTTGCCCATGCGGGGGCGTGTGTGCGGGTTGCGGAACGTAAGGTTGCTGATCGCGACCGCGGGTTGCGTGCCAATTCGGCGGCCGATGGACGGATCGCCTTGTCGGCTTTATCGAAAGTGGGTGCCGGGCCATCGCTGCCAACCATGGGCACATGACGCGAACCTGCGGCCTCTGCCCCGCTGCGGCGACGCAGAAATTGCTTCACGATACGGTCTTCAAGACTGTGGAAGGTCACGACAGCCAAGCGACCGCCGGGCTTCAACATGCGCTCGGCAGCTTCGAGTCCGTCGGTCAGTTCATCAAGTTCGCGGTTCACATGAATACGGATGGCCTGAAACGCGCGGGTAGCCGGGTCTTTCGGCGCACCTGGCTTATGGCCAACAGCCTTGCGAACAATTGCTGCGAGTTGCGCCGTGGTTTCGATTGGTCGCGCAGCGACGATAGAACGCGCGATGCGGCGTGAGCGATGTTCTTCGCCATAGCGGTAGATGATATCGGCAATGTCGGCTTCTTCCGCCTCGTTCACGAAGTCCGCGGCGGTCATGCCGTCCTGACCCATGCGCATATCAAGCGGGCCATCCTTCTGAAAGGAGAAGCCGCGTTCAGCGCGATCAAGCTGCATCGACGAAACGCCGATATCGAGCACAACGCCATCAACCGACAAAATGCCGTCAGCGATCAAGACATCGTCCATGATAGAAAAACAGGCCGAGTAAAGACGCAAAGCGCCTTCACTGCGGCCTGCAAGGTCCGCACCTTCTTTGAGGGCATCGGGATCGCGGTCGAACGCGTAAACGCGCGCACCACCAGCCAGTATCGCTTGGCTGTATCCACCTGCACCGAAGGTGCCATCCACGATCTCAGCGCCAGGGGTGATGGCCAGAGAGTGAATCACTTCATCCAGTAGAACTGGAATATGAGGGGCTAGCGCACTCATTTGTCGCGCTTTGCCTGGGACAGCCAATAGTTCAGCTCGTCCTTGACTGGGTTGAACGCTGCAGGCGCTTCCTTGAGGAATACGTCGGGGTTCCACAGCATGAAATGCGTTGTCGCACCAAAGAAGAATGCGCGGTCGTCAATACGGCCGAAATGCTTGAGCATGGGCGACAGTACAAAACGGCCGCTGGCTTCAAAAGCGGTTTCGAAAATGGAGGAAGCCGAAACGCCAGCGATTTCGCGGTCAAATTCGGTGCCGCGATTAACGGCGCTTTGCCATTGTGCCTCAATATCGGCGCGCAGCTTAAGACGCTCGGAACCACCGAAGCCGATAAGGCACGGCAGGCTGGAGTGGCGCGAAATGCATACATTGTTGCTGCCGCTGGATTGTTGGACGCTGTCGCGAAGTTCGGCTGGAATCGTCGTGCGGCCCTTGGCGTCCACATTAGACACCCCCGAACCTGCATAGACGACCAATGCTGACACTGCCTGAACCACCCCCCGATAAAGGGCGCAGATTACCAATCATGGCGAAGCACTTCGCCATGCGGACGCCGTAACGACCGATAGAATCAGGAATCCACCCCTTGAGGCCATCTTTATAGCAAGGGATTTTATGGATGAAAAGAGGGATTTTATGGAAACATTAATTTTTGGAAAGGAAATGTGCGGGAATTCCGGCACTTTTTACGCGCTTCTCCAAAAACGCATTTTCGCGCGCGCAAATATTTCCTTCAATCAAGAACCAAAATCGGCGGTCTTCCCTTTCGTTATCCCCAAATATAGCTCGGTGCCCATCATTTTCCCACAAAATCCCTGTCCAGTCCCTTGTTGTTTTGCAGCGCCGTCAAAAGTCCTTGGATAAATGCCATATTGGCGAATTCATCCGCGCCGGTAACCATCCGCATCCCCTGCCCTTCCCAAAAAGCAGCGTCGAGGAAATCAGCATCAGCGACAAGGATAGCGCGGCCTTTGCCGACCCGGCAATCCGCCAACAGGCCCTTCGCAGAGATCGCACAGCGGCCTTTGTCATTGCTGTCTCTGGGCAACCATTCGCCGGGAGTTACCGTGCGGATGTTGAATACGCCGATTTTGCGGATGGAGGCGGGCACCTCGTCCGCAAGCGGTAACACCAACTCCAACCCCCAATAGGTGAACAAGGGTGACAGCATTGACGTAAACAAGGGGCGGCGCCTGTCGCCCAAGCGATAAAGGCTACCCCATTGCAATGCGGGGTCCGCGAGTATCAGCAATTGGCCACCTTGCCGGACCCAGTTATCAAGGCGAACCAACTCGCTTGGCGCAAAAGCGCGTGGCTGGGCAAGCAGGAGTATTTGTCCCTGAATTGGTGACCAGGCGCCAAGATCGTCGATGGGTCTAATGTCGTAATGCTCGCTCAGGCGCGCGAAGGCAGGATGCGGCTGTGCATCCTTCGCGAGATCCGCCTCAATACCTCCTTCGCTCCATTGCAGCGGAAGCGTAGTCATTAGTCCCAACACCGGCTTTGGGCGATTATCGGTCGAGCGCGAAACGGCAAAGCCAGCAACCAAAAGCAAAATCGCGCCGACCAGCAACGCGGCAAGCAGGAGCGTTCTACCGCCGAAACGGGCCGTTCTGTCGGTCATGTCACAGTTATCACGGCGCGCGTGCAGGTTGCCGCGGGGCTTGCTCTGATGCGCTGCTATTATCGTCCTTTGCCACTGGCGTTACGCCCAGCTCTGCCAATGGTTCATCGGGGGTAGCATTATCATCAGCCGCAGCTGGTGCAGAGTTTGGAACCCCTCCAGTCTGTGGCCCCTCGCTTACCCGGTCGAGCACCATATTGGCCAGCGTTACGAACAGCAGCACGACGACCAAGCCGACAACGCCGACCTGAATACGCTGAATCGCGGATTGCCTTTGCTCAACCATATGCGTCCTCCTCAAAACCCCATATTGCCTTTAGCTGTCTTGCTGCCAAGGCATCACGGGAAGGTTCTTGCTGCGCATCCACGCTGGGTTATAAATGGTGGACAGGTAACGGAAGCCCGTGTCGCACAAGATCGTCGCGATGCGCTTTCCCGGCCCCATCTGCTTCGCCAGCGCCACGGCGCCAGCCACGTTGATGCCCGAAGACAGACCAAGGCAAAGCCCCTCTTCCGCCAACAAGCGGCGAACCCAGACAAGGCCTTCTTCGTCCGAAATACGGAATTGCGTATCGATGGGCGCGCCGTCGAGATTGGCGGTAATTCGCCCTTGGCCGATGCCTTCCGCGACTGAGCTGCCTTCGGAGCTCAATTCACCGCAAGCGTAGTAGTTATAGAGCGCCGCACCATGCGGATCGGCCAAGGCGATTGTAACCGCCTCATCCTTAGCTTTCAGGCCAAGCCCCACGCCAGCAATGGTTCCGCCAGTGCCGGCGGCGCAAATGAAGCCGTCAACCTTGCCATCCATCTGTGCCCAGATTTCTTCGGCAGTGGTTTCAATATGCGCACGGCGATTGGCGATGTTATCGAACTGGTTGGCCCAGACGGCATTCTCGGTTTCTTCAGCCAATCTGCGTGAGGTGTGCACGAAATGGCCAGGGTTCGCATAAGGCGCAGCTGGCACGAGTACCAGCTCTGCACCCAGAGCGCGCAGCGTGTCCTTCTTCTCCTGACTCTGCGTTTCAGGCATGACGATGATCGTCTTGTAGCCAAGTGCGTTACACACAAGCGCAAGGCCAATGCCCGTGTTGCCGGCTGTGCCTTCGACAATCGTGCCGCCAGGTTTCAACAGCCCCTGCTGTTCGGCATCACGGACGATGTAAAGCGCGGCGCGGTCCTTTACCGATGCGCCGGGGTTCACATATTCGCACTTGCCGAAGATATCGCATCCGGCTTCCTCGCTTGGCCCCTTCAGGCGAACGAGCGGCGTGTTTCCAATCAAATCGAGAGATGAAGGAGTGGTATTCATAAGGCTGACAGCTAGGCGCGTTGATGGGCAATCGCAAGCCAGTCTGATTCCAAGAAAGGGTATATGCGCCCAAAGGGGCAGTTTAGCGCCAAATGCAATTTGGGTATTGTTATAATATATCATTGCCTTTATGCAGCATTACAACTTCTGCCACATACTGGATGAATTTCTTCTCATGAAAACTGCACACGCTCTTTCGATATCCGCAAGCATTACGGCGTTGTCGCTGGCCTTGGCCTTGCCTGCTTATGCACAGCAGAGCGATACGGCTTCGCCACCAGCCAAGGTGCAGACCGACGATTTTCACGGCACTGACGAAATCGTTGTCACCGCGCCTTTTGTCGAACGTCTTGACATTCTTTCCGGCACCTCTGCCATTTCGGGCGAAGTGTTAGCCGAGAAAACCCGTGCGCAGTTGGGCGACATACTCACCAGCCTGCCCGGCGTATCGGCGACCAGCTTCTCGCCTGGCGCATCGCGGCCAGTGCTGCGCGGTTACCAAGGGAACCGCGTCGCTGTTCTCACGGACGGCATTGGCAATATCGACGCCTCCAACACTTCGGCCGACCATGCCGTGACCATCGACACGCTGACAGTAGAGCGGATCGAGGTATTGCGCGGGCCAGCGGTCCTCTTGTTCGGCGGTCAAGCCGTTGGCGGTGCAGTCAACGCACTGGACAAGCGGATCCCGCGCTCCATTCCTGATGAAAAAATCCACATCGACGCGCTGGCAGGTTATAGCAGCGCCGCGCGCGATTGGTCCGGCGGCGCATCGATCGATATGCCCATTTCCGACCGGGTGATCGTCCATCTGGACGGCAGCTATCGTAACAGCGACGATTTGCGCACCGGCGGTTACGTCCTATCCCCCAATCTGCGCGCTGAGGTTCTGGACTTTGCTGCCGAGGAAGCCAGCGAAGGCAATCTCGAAGAAGCCGCTGAAGCAACCGAACTTGCAAATCAGCGTGGTCGCATTCCCAACAGCGCAGTGAAAACCTGGACCGCTGGCGGTGGCATCGCGTTTATCGACGATGGCGGAAACCTTGGCCTGTCCTACAGCATCTATGACACCAAATACGGCATCCCTGCCCGCCCCGGCGCCTCACACGCGCATGAAGGCGCAGAAAGCGAAGAAGGCGAAGCTCCTGTCACCATTGGCCTCCGGCAATATCGTCTCGACTTCCGCGGCGAAGTAGAAATGGGCGACGGTTTCTTTGAAAAGCTGCGTCTGCGTGCGGGCTATGCGGATTATACCCACACCGAATTTGAAGGCGACGAAATCGGTACCGTCTTCAACAGCCAGGGAATCGAGGCACGCGCCGAATTTATTCAAAACAACCGGGACGGCTGGCGCGGCGCAAGCGGGGTCCAGTATCAAACCCGCGATTTCGAAGCCATTGGCGCTGAAGCTTTCGTCCCGCCGAACAAGTCGCGGCAACTTGGCGTGTTCACATTGCAGGAATTTACATTCGGGCCACTGGATGCGGAAGTTGCAGTGCGCTTTGACAGCGCCAAATTGCGTGCGGACACTTTGGGTCTTTCACGGTCGTTCAACAATTTCTCCGGTGCGGTCGGCCTTGGCTATCACATTGGCGACCTCAAGATCGGCGTAAACCTCTCACGGACCGGCCGCGCGCCAGCGGTGGAAGAATTATTCTCCAACGGCCCCCATATCGCGACTCAGGCGTTCGAGATTGGCGACCCCGATCTCAAGAGTGAGCGGGCATGGAATGGCGAATTGTACGCACGGTATGAAACGCCCAATGCGGCGTTCAGCGCTACCCTCTACAACAACCGCTTCGACAATTTCATTTATGAAGCGGAGACCGGCGATATCGAAGATGACTTGCCTGTGTTTCAATATTTCCAGAATGATGCCAAGGTCTGGGGTGTCGAGTTTCAGGCATCAAAGCGTCTTGCCAGCTTTGGCGATACCAACCTGTCAGTCGATGGCGTTGCGGATTACACCCGCGCCAAGATTTCATCCGCCGGCGGCAACGTTCCGCGCATTCCACCGTTGCGATTGCTGGGCGGTGTTGAGCTGACCAGCGCAAGTATCGATCTGCGCGGAGAAGTTGAATGGAGCGATGACCAGAACAAGATTGCCGAATTTGAAACACCAACCGACGGTTTCACTTTGGTCAACGCGTCTGCAACATGGCGTCCCTTTGGCCGGGACCGGAACATTGCACTGATCGCATCGGCGAACAATATTTTTGACGTGACCGCGCGGCGGGCGGCATCCTTTACGAAGGATTTTGTGCCGTTGTCGGGTCGCGATTTTAGGGTGACGGCGCGTCTGAGCTTTTGAGTGTCAGCAATTGTTCATGCAAAGCGTTGCATTTACCACCCTGTAGACCAGCCGGGGAGAAACCTATGCGTAAAGTAACCATCATCGTCCTGATGTCAGCTACGTTGCTGATATCGGCCTGCAACACGGTGAAGGGCCTGGGCCGCGACATTGAATCCGTTGGACAAGCTGGCGACCGCGCCATTTAACGGAACCTTCCCGCTGTCGCGGGGTTATGTTGCTAGGCCTGCATTTTGGGCCATCCTTTTGGAGAATATCATGCGCAAAATTGCAACGATCATCCTGCTTTCAGCCTCGTTGCTGGCGGCGGCCTGCAACACCGTTAAGGGCGTAGGCGAAGACATTGAGTCCGTTGGTGAAGCGGGCGATCGCGCTATTTGATAGCTGGTCTTTTTAGACACATAAGGGCTGGAGGGGAACCTCTGGCCCTTTTTGTTTGTGTTGGGTGGGTGCTTTAGGGGTGTCTCGTCTTCGCTCGACACGAACGGCTTTTATGATTGTGCTGAACCTCTGCGTTCTCTGCGCCTCTGCGTGCACAATAGACTCACGC
>JANPKN010000265.1:0-3296 GCA_031426075.1 Sphingomonadaceae bacterium | reverse complement strand
TGATGTCCGTTTGACTTTGCCCAATTTCTGCGCTTAATCGCGTTAATTGAATGATTAATATTTGGAGAGACGCATGACCCTTCCGGCAATTTTCGACAAGCTCCGCCTGCCGGTGATTGGATCGCCTTTGTTCATCGTGTCGGGGCCGGAACTGGTCATCGCGCAATGCAAGGCAGGCGTCGTTGGATCGTTCCCCGCGCTCAATGCTCGGCCACAAGCGCAGTTGGACGAATGGCTTCACCAGATTACCGAGGAACTCGCCGCGCATAATCGGGAAAATCCCGACCGTCCGGCGGCACCTTATGCGGTCAACCAGATCGTGCACAAATCGAACAACCGCTTGCAGGAAGATATCGCGACCTGCGCCAAATGGCAGGTGCCGATTACGATTACTTCATTAGGGGCTCAAGAAGAGTTGAACAAGGCGGTGCATTCATGGGGCGGAATCGTGCTGCACGACGTCATCAACGACCGCTTTGCGCATAAGGCAATCGAGAAGGGGGCCGATGGCCTGATCCCCGTTGCGGCGGGTGCCGGCGGCCATGCAGGCGTGACTTCGCCATTCGCTCTGATGCGCGAAATCCGCGAATGGTTCGACGGGCCGGTGGCGCTTTCCGGCTCGATTGCGCACGGTGCCTCGGTGCTGGCAGCGCAGGCGATGGGGGCGGATCTGGCCTATATCGGCAGCGCATTTATCGCCACCAAAGAGGCCAATGCGGTCGAGGGTTACAAGGACAATATCGTCGAGGCGAAGGCCGCGGATATCGTGTATTCTGACCTCTTCACCGGCGTCAGTGGAAATTATCTTCGTCAGTCGATCGAGAAGGCGGGAATGGACCCGAACAATCTGCCCAAGGGCGACATTTCGACGATGAATTTCGGTTAGGGAGGCAATAGCGAAGCCAAGGCGTGGAAGGACATCTGGGGATCTGGTCAGGGAATCGGCGCGGTCAAGGCGGTCAAGACCGTGGCTGAATTTGTCGACCAGCTTGAGGGCGAATATCGCGCGGCGAAGGCAAGCCTCGACGCGCGATATCTGGGCTAGGGCTTAGCTTGCCTTTTCGAAGGCCACGCTGATGTCGAGCATGACATTGTCGGACACCACAGGAATGCCATAGTTCACGCCAAAGTCGCTGCGCTTGATGGTAGTGGTCGCATGAAAGCCGACCGTTGCTTTCTTGCTGTATGGATTATTGCCAGCGCCTGAAAATTTGGTGTCGAGCACAACTGGCTTAGTCACACCATTGAGCGTCAGGTTACCGGTGATTTTGGCGCTTGTGCCTTTGGCAACAACGCTGGTGGAAACGAACTTGGCATCCGCTGGAGCGGGTCCGAAAAAGTCTGGCTTCCCGCCGTCTTTGCCAGCGCGCAGCAAGTGACCGGTCAGGCCGGAACTGGCAGTTGTGACTTTGCCAACCGGAATTGTGATGTCGACCTTAGACGCATTGGGCTTTTTGGGGTCGATTGTCAGCGTGCCAGTCGCATCGCCGAAGATGCCAAAATAATCATTGAAGCCGAAATGGCTAACGCGCCAGCCGATCAGGGTATGACCGGGGTCGGTGTTGTAGATCCCGGCGGTGACACGGGCGACGTCCATCGTTCCGGGCACTTGCGGCGCGCTTTGGGCGATGAGTGGCACTGCGGCAAACAACGGAAGGGCAAGAAGAATTTTACGCATTGGGGTGATGCTCCAGACATGAAAAAGGGGAGAGATCAATGTCGATGCCTCCCCCAAATTAGTCAAGGTAGGAAAAGTTTAGTTCTTCGCCTGATCGACCAGCTTGTTCTTCGCAATCCACGGCATCATGGCGCGGAGCTTTGCGCCGGTGGCTTCGATGGGATGAGCCGCGGCAGCCTTGCGGGCGGCCTTCAGTTCAGGTTGCCCAGCGCGGTTATCGAGGACAAAATTCTTGACGAACCGACCCGACTGGATGTCGGCAAGAACGCGCTTCATTTCGGCCTTGGTTTCATCGGTGATGATCCGCGGTCCGGTGGTGATGTCGCCATATTCTGCTGTGTTGCTGATTGAATAGCGCATGTTGGCAATGCCGCCTTCATAGAGCAGATCAACGATCAGCTTGGTTTCGTGGAGGCACTCGAAATAGGCCATTTCAGGGGCGTAACCCGCTTCGGTCAACGTCTCGAATCCGGCTTGGATCAGATGGGTGATGCCGCCGCAAAGCACTGCTTGTTCACCGAACAGGTCGGTTTCGCATTCCTCGCGGAAATTGGTTTCGATGATGCCGCTGCGTCCGCCGCCGACGCCGCTGGCATAGGCCAAAGCAATGTCATGCGCGTTGCCGCTGGCGTTCTGCGCGATGGCGATTAGGCAGGGGACACCGCCGCCCTTTTGATATTCGCTGCGTACCGTGTGGCCGGGGCCCTTGGGTGCGATCATGATGACATCGACATCGGCACGCGGCTCGATCAGGCCGAAATGCACGTTGAGGCCGTGTGCGAACGCCAGCGCTGCGCCGGGCTTCATATTGGCGTGCAGGTCATCGGCATAGATCGCTGCCTGATGTTCGTCAGGTGCGAGGATCATCAGGATATCGGCCCAGGCGGCAGCGTCGGCATTGGCCATGACCTTGAAGCCAGCGCCTTCGGCCTTCTTCGCGGTCGCAGAGCCAGCACGCAGCGCAATCGCAACATCAGCCACGCCGCTGTCCCGCAAATTCTGGGCATGGGCATGGCCCTGGCTGCCATAGCCGACAATCGCGACCTTCTTGTCCTTGATCAGGCCGAGGTCACAATCGGCGTCGTAATAAACCTTCATTATTTCATCCCTTTATCGTCAATATGTGGTTCAGTCTTCGCCGGGGAAATCGGCGATGATGTTTTCAAGTTGCGACGTGCGGTCGGCGACGACGCGCGCCCGGCAAATCCGCCCGTTGCGGTGCTCAAGGCCGCTCAACCCCGGTGTGTCATAATGCAGACAGCTTTTGTCTTTGAAGACGATCCACGCGCGCTGTTCTTGCAATAGGCTCGCACCCTGTTTCGTCTTGGACCCACCCACGATAGCAAGAGCGCGCTTCCAAGTCGCGTTGAGCTTTGTTTCTTCTCGCGCAACCCATGCGCTGCCGCAGGCGATGGATGCCTTGTCGCTCTGATCCGATCCATCAACGCATTGTTCAAAAGCGCGGTCCGCATTCGCGGCGCTCGCGCTCAGGCAAAGCAGGGCGGCGCTGATCAACCACTTGGTCATGACGGACCCTGACCACGCATCAGACCGACAATTCCCGTCCGCCCTACCTCGACCAGACCAACCTCGCGCATCAATGTCACAAATGTGTCGA
>JANPKN010000264.1:0-5931 GCA_031426075.1 Sphingomonadaceae bacterium | reverse complement strand
CCCGGCCAAATATCGCAGCCGCGATGAGGTACAGTCGGTACGCGACAACAGCGACCCGATCGAGGGCTGCAAAGCCTATTTGGCCGAAATGGGCGTTGGTGAGGACGAGCTGAAGGTGCTCGAAAAGGAAATTCGGACAATCGTGAACGAGTCTGCCGATTTCGCCGAGACCTCACCCGAGCCGGAGTTGGGCGAATTATATACCGACGTGCTGGTGGAGCAATATTGATGGCTATCGAAATTAAAATGCCAGCGCTCTCGCCGACCATGGAAGAAGGCACGCTTGCTAAATGGCTGGTGAAGGAAGGCGATAGCGTCAAATCTGGCGATATCCTTGCTGAGATCGAAACTGACAAGGCCACGATGGAATTTGAAGCGGTTGATGAGGGCGTGATTACTTCGATTACCGTGGCTGAGGGAACCGATGGAGTGAAAGTCGGGACGGTGATTGCCTTGATCGGAGGTGACGATGAAGAAACCGTCGTCCCCGCGCCGGCGGGGACCTCAGGGGGCGCTGAACCTTCACCCAAGGAGCAAACCGACCGCGATCCCCGCCAGCGCGGGGATGACGAGCAGGCTGCTTTGACGGCAAAGCCTACTCCAGCGGCTGCCAAATCTGACCCCGCCATCCCTGAAGGCACTGAAATGACCTCAGTCACGCTGCGCGAAGCCTTGCGTGATGCAATGGCCGAAGAAATGCGCCGCGATGACCGCGTGTTCGTCATGGGCGAGGAAGTCGCTGAATATCAGGGCGCCTATAAGGTCACTCAAGGTTTACTGGCCGAATTTGGCGCGCGCCGCGTCATCGATACGCCGATTACGGAATATGGCTTTGCCGGCATTGGCACTGGCGCGGCAATGGGCGGTTTGCGTCCCGTTATCGAGTTCATGACCTTCAACTTTGCCATGCAGGCGATCGACCACATCATCAATTCCGCGGCAAAGACAAATTATATGTCGGGCGGGCAAATGCGTTGTCCCATTGTCTTCCGCGGTCCTAACGGCGCGGCAGCGCGCGTTGGCGCCCAACACAGCCAGAATTATGCGCCGTGGTACGCAAGTGTTCCCGGCTTGATTGTAATCTGCCCTTATGATGCGGCCGACGCAAAAGGTCTGCTAAAGGCCGCGATCCGTTGTGAGGACCCAGTGGTGTTTCTAGAAAACGAACTGCTGTACGGTCGTACTTTTGACGTTCCCGCGCTCGACGATCATGTCCTGCCTATCGGCAGAGCCCGCATTATGCGCGAAGGCACGGACGTCACTATCGTCAGTTACTCCATTGGCGTCGGCCTGGCACTCGAAGCCTCAGAAAAACTGGCGGGCGAGGGGATTAGCGCCGAAGTCATCGACCTGCGCACCATCCGTCCGCTCGACAAGGCAACGGTGCTTGCCAGCCTCGCAAAAACCAACCGCCTCGTCATCGCTGAAGAAGGCTGGCCGGTATGCTCGGTCGGCAGCGAAATCATCGCGATTTGCATGGAAGAAGGCTTCGACGACCTTGATGCGCCGGTTATACGCGTCACGAACGAGGACGTCCCAATGCCCTATGCCGCCAATCTGGAGAAGGCAGCGCTAGTGAACGCGGACAAGATCGTTTTGGGTGTAAAAAAAGTGGTGGGACGGTAATCAGGTTGCAGAAAATGAACTGCAAAGGCGACGCCGTGGGTCGGTTGCGACCATGTTGAAACCGTTTTGTAGAGCGTTATTGGAGCGGTCGCGTACTGGATATACTGCCGTTGCCTGAATCCGTTTGCCTCGCAGCCCGTTGATCAGCGACTGACCAACTGGAAAGATCGGCACATAGTCATAAATGACTTCAACCATCATCACGCCATCATCATCATCATTGTCGGATATGATTTTTCGACCGGTTGGTCCAAAACCTGTGGCATAGGTCGCGGTTGTATCGCCGGCGTTTTCAAGCCCATATGACGATGCGACATTTTTCAATCCAAAACAGCGCTGCCAAGTAATTTGCTGCCCAGCATTCGCGCCCGTTTCGCCGTTCTCTTCAATCATCGACACGATAACCCTGCCATTTTGGGCAAAGTTGATACTTTCGCCGGCGATCCGTGCGCCGATCATGGCCGCGTCAACATCGGTGTTGTCGATAGTCTGTATAATACGTCCGGTGTTATCGGCGACAGATAGCGCGATCTGACTGACCCGCGTGTGCGCATGCACATAGTTGGAAAGTTCAACAAACCCGACCGAGAATGTCAGAAATATCGGTAGAATCAACGCGAACTCGGTTAAAGCAATGCCCGTTGTGTCGGCAAAAATGTCTCGCAATCTACGGTGTGGCAGCTTTTTCATTATTGCACCTTCAGGTTCGACATCACTACGGTTTGCAAACCGTTGGGCGCGATCCCTGCGCCGCAAACGGCTGATTTACTACGAGCGTTTGGACATCAAATGTTTTTAAACTGGAACCGTTGATGAAACGATAAAGCGGAAACAGCGATTCCATTTCGATTGTGACATTGTAATATACGCTGTCGTCGGCTCCACCAATGCCATTAGCGCCATCATTGTTGCCAAACTGGTTGTTCAGGTCTTCGTCGATCCAACAGTCACCGGTGTCGAGTACCCCGTCGGAATCATTGTCGAGGACGATCTTTTCGGCTGCATCAATTCTGGAAAAGTCCGTATAATTTTTGGTTGAGATAATGACGTTGTCATTGGTTTGGGCGTATTCAGGCAGAATGTTGAACATCGAATCCCGAATATCTGCTTCCAATTGTGATGGCGTCGCCCCTTGCAACGCGCCAGAACGGGCAGCTTCTTCCAGCGCTCCGGACGCAACTGCGCGGAGGTACATGGTATAACCAACGTCCATCGCGCCCATAAGCATCAGCAAGAAAACCGGCGCAACAAACGCGAACTCAACCAATGCTGCGCCGGATTGATCCCGTTTCAGCGACGGGTAGATGTTTTTGAACCGGGTCATCCGGTGATCCTCAGGCCGCCAATACTTTGTGCGATCGTTTGAAAGCTCGATATCAGCTCGGCGGAGTTTGCGGCGGATTTGAAATTGCTCGCGCTCGAAGCGCATCCTCTAAGATCCCCATCCGAGGAAACGCCGTCTTTTATGACGACAACCCAAACGGTGATACCTTGTTTTTTAGCTTCTTCGCATAGAATACGAAGTCGGCGGTTGTGAATTACCTTCATTGCCGCATCACTAGTGTTAGCGGGAGCAACACGACCGTCGACCATGTTATAGCCGCTGAACGTATATTTATCTTCGCCGGGATTCGCTTCGCCGTCGGTCATAAACACAATGTGTCGCCCTACCAGCATCCCTCCAAAATAATCGGGGTTCTCAGAAGCAAACATTCCCTGGCCTGAAACGAGGTGCATGCCCCAAACGAACGCAGGTTCGTGGATTGTGCCTGGTGTCATCCGAATTCTGTCTATGTAATTTTTGAAGGTCGGCAAATTATTGTTGTTTGCTTCATTTACGTCCGGTGTGGACGTGTTGTCAGGCGTAGGGGCCATGTAAGGATAATAAAAAGCGGATGCGCCTGAAGCATTATCATCGAACACTAACTTATCGGAGAAATACGGGATATCCAACGGATCTGCGTTATAGCTGGAAACCTCCTGCAATTTGAATGCAGGCGACGGGCAAATTGCACCTCCGGATGTGGCGTAAGCGCCACCGACCGGATTTGAATCATCCATATCCTTAAACGCGACACCTTCTGGAGTATAAACCAGTTCGTCTAAAAACGGTCGCCAGCGTGTTCCGTCGTCTGAAGCAGCAGCCAGGATCTTTACATTCAGGTCATATGCCGCCGAAGGAATAGCTGTAAAAGATGTCGAGCCGGTTATCGTATTGTCTATTTGCCGTTCTTCGACGCAGCCCAGCCAATTGACAGTCCGGGCAGCGGGCGTCGATCCCGCATAACTGGTTTGAGTTACTAACGATCCTGACAAGCGGACGTCCAAACTGGTACCGCCGCTTGCATCGATGTTGGGGATCGAAAGGCTGCTGTTAAAGGTGCCATTCGCTTTCTTTAACGCGGAGACGTCTAACACATACTGCTGATAGCTGAAAAGTCTGGCGGTTCTGGATGCCCAGGAAATATCTCTATATCTCATTCCAACAACATTTTGGTTACTGAAATCAGTGTTCGTGTTTCCGTTTGCTACCTGCAGACGACACTCATTAGACACCCATTTATAACGGATTCCTAACGATTTTGTCGTTAGCTTTGCCGAGCGATTATTTATCACTCGGAATGTTGCAGGATGAACGGGAGCAATGTTACCGCTGGTATCATTTGTGTTAGAGATGCTGTCGCTACGCCGACCAACACCAAATAATCCAGGCGCGCTATCATCCGCTCCAGCAGCATATAGATTGGCTTGGTAACAATTGGCCGCTGTTGCCGCTACACCCCCTACGGTAGTAATCTTCTTATCGATGGTCGTCGGTGCATCATTTAAGATGTTATCAAAGGTGTAAGTGCCAGTTCCGGTTTGGCTGCTCCAATTTGCAGCAGGATAATTTGCGGCATTTTTGATGTTGTTGAGCTGTGAAGCTGTCGGTGTCCAGGTCCATGTCGAGTTCAGATCAGCGGTAGTGTCTGTCCAATGATTAAATGTTTGCGGCGCCATAAGGCTTCGGCTGGGATAGGTGTGACTGTCGACCATTTGTGATGTGGTCAGCAGATTTCCAACATTAGCCACACGACCATAGGGTATTACCGCATAACGAATCCGCCCTTTTGTTAGGTCACCGCCTGCTCGGCCAGGTCCCAATGTGTCGTAAAAGGCCTTTGTTGCTCGTTTCAGCGCCGATAGCCGAGATTCGGTAGGGCTTGATGCAGTCGTCATTTTCATCTGACTGTTCATTGATCCGGTAACGTCCAGAACCATTGCAACATCAGCGTGGCTGACATCCTGTTTTGCCGTGCAGTTGACCGATATGGTAAGACTTTCGTTGCCGAAGACGCGCATGAGGGCCGTTGGCATTTCAACAGACGCAGTCCCGTCTATTTGCGGGAGAGGAACAGGCGGTGTAGCGTTCGTGGACGGCTGCGTGTAGGTTCGCACCCGATTAGTGGTACCATAAGTGCCCGATGCAAAGTTGAAGTCAAAGAACCGGTAGCCAACGGCCTTTTCAGTATCCAACAAAACACCGCCGTCCATTGCTTTTCGCGTTGCAAGCGCGCCGGCGTCACATGCCTGTTGCAAACGTGACTTGGTCATATAGCCGCGACCGATATCTACAGCCCCGCCAACGATCCCGATAATTGGAAACACGGCTGCCGCGGCCATGGCAAGCGTATTGCCTGCCTGATCCTGCATCAAACGCTTCAAGAAACCCGACCGTTGGGTGGGCGAATTGGTAGCGGTCATCGTGGGGTTCCCCTGTTCCACAGATTCATTTCGACCGTCTGATTACAGGCGGCATAGTAAGCGGTGTTTGAAGGAACAGGGTTACCGTCAGGTTAACCTTGATTTGGCGCGGAATTTCGTCTGGATGGTTTGATGTTTGATGACGTAGAAATTCTCTCGCCACTGCAACGACTCGCGATCGTATATGCGCGGCGCGACGTGCGGGAGGCGTTTTCGGCGTTGTTAGTGTTCGATGCGAAGCTGCGTAATATTGTAGCTAAATCCTCCGAAATATTGATTGGCCAGCTGAAGCTTGCATGGTGGCGCGAAGCTATAATTGCGGACCCGGATAGCCGACCAAAAGGCGAGCTGTTTTTTGCCAGAATGCAGGCGTTGGATGATAGGCACATTGACACAGAATTGCTGCTGTTACTCGACGCTTGGGAAATCTTGCTGGTGGACGGGGGGACCGATGACGCGCTGGCTCGCTTTGCGAGTAATCGAAGCGTTGCGATTTTCGGAGGCTACCAGCGTCTGGTGCATTGCGATGCAAATATGCATGAACTTGGCAAAGCTTGGGCA
>JANPKN010000263.1:0-4156 GCA_031426075.1 Sphingomonadaceae bacterium | reverse complement strand
CATCCTGCCATTTTACTGGACTGAGGCGCTGGCGGAGGTTGCCCAAGCCAATCCCGGATTGGATCAGGCTGTACTGCTTCCCAACCTCCTGGTTGTGTTCGCATTCGGTGTCATGATCCTGGGGCTGATCTGGACCATCATGCGCAAACTGCTGGCCATCATTAGCAGCGTCGAAGTAGGAAACCCCTTCGCCCGTGCCAATGCCCACCGTCTACGGGCGATTGGGTGGCTCATGGTCGGTATCCAGATCGTGGGTATCCCCCTGGCCTTTGCGGCAGGTGCAGCAGCGGACCTGTTTGGAGAATCCGACACCGGTTTTGATTTTTCGATCAACGGATTGCTGGCGATATTATTGGTGTTTATCCTTGCCGGCATCTTCGAATATGGCGCGGAAATGCGCGAAGAACTGGAGGGAATGGTCTGATGCCCGTCACAGTCAAACTCGATGATCTGCTATACGCAAAGCGGATGACCCTCACTGAACTGGCCGAACGTGTGGACATCACTCTTGCCAATCTGTCGATCCTCAAAACCGGCAAGGCCAAGGCAATCCGCTTTTCCACGCTAGAGGCGATTTGCAGAGTGCTGGACTGCCAACCTGGCGATCTGCTGGGCTTCGAAGAAGGGAGTGAATGATGCAAATCGCGTTTAAAATATCCATACCGCCGCGGCTGATGTGGATTGCACTTCTGGTATTTAGCGTCGCACTTATTGCAGGCTGATCCGGTCTAATTCTCTGGTTCCAAGATAAACGGGCGGCCTATGACTGGGTCGCCCTTTTAGTTCCACCGCAAACCCGCGCTGCGGTTATTTGCCCATATAAAAGCGGCCCTCGCGTGCGCTATACCTCTCCGATATTCACTGATAACAACCGATGAACGCCCCTTATTGGCCCCATATATACGGTTTCCTGAACCATTCCTCGCACACGTAAAGACGTCTAAAAATTATCGCGCAAATACTGGGATAATTGACATTTGTGCCATGGTGGAGCGGCCGCGTATTGCCTATCTGCGCGATTATGCAATGTGTAACCAGTTGCCTCCGACAGAATATGTGCTCCTGTTACCATCAGCGCAATCATCCCATCTATCGCATCAGCGGGATCTTCGCTCACACTCAGTCTGCGGATATCAGCAAGAAACGACCATTGCCGCCAGCAGCAATGCTACACCGTGCCACAACTCTCTAGCCAGACACGATGGTGGATGACGGCCCCGAAACCGATCATTTACCGTTCCTCCAATCTGTTGAACGAACGACCGGTTTTGACGATCAAATTCGGAGCAATAAACGGCGGCATTGCGAGCTTTAGCGGATTGACCGGTTTTGCCGAAAGGTTACCTAAGAGCCGTCTGTTTGTTACCCGCCCGAATGTTGCCAGTCATTACTGGACTTTCGGTCGGTCGCCTGAAGTGTTTGTCGAAGCCTCTGGCGATTGGCCAAGGAGACTTGTCACCACTTGCAAAATTCGCCAACTTGGCTCGTGGTTGAAATCGCTTACCAAGCTGCGCCCAGCGCTTCGACCTCTTCGCACCTGCCGATGTCACGGCGATCGATGGTTATCGCCGGCCTATCGACCGTTGTTGAATGGTATGATTTCACACTGTACCTCTATTTTTCGACGGTGTTGGCGCGCGTGTTCTTTGGGACTGGCCCGCAGTCGATGACGGAAACACTCGGCGGCTTTGCTATCGCTTACCTGATGCGGCCCGTTGGAGCGCTGGTTTTTGGGCATTTTGGTGACCGACTTGGCCGGCGGTTCACGATGCTGGGTTCGATGGCATTGATGACTATTGCGATGCTGGCAACTGCTATGCTGCCGACTTATGCTCAGATTGGCCCGCTTGCCGGTGTGCTGCTGATCGCACTGCGCTGTTTGATGTCGTTTTCGGTTGGCGGGGAATATACCGGCGTCGTCGCTTACCTGTTGGAGGGTGCGAAGGACAGTCGTCGCGGATTAATAACCAGCTGCGCATCGGCGGCTAGCGAGATCGGCGCGCTACTGGCGGCCGGTGCGGCGGCGCTGACTGTTTGGGCTGTGCCTGAAGAGGCGCTTGTATCATGGGGATGGCGCCTGCCCTTCCTGTTCGGCGCTGCGCTAGCTGGCCTGGTCCTGATAACCCGCGCAACGCTCGAAGAGACGCCTGAATTCCTCAGACAGCGCGATGCCGGCACGGTGCCGGAAAAACCGATCCGGCAGACCTTAACCCGGCACCGCAGCGCCATTGCACGAGGCTTTGCGATCTCTGCGCTGGGGTCAATCACCTATTATGTCGGCATTACCTATGTGCCGGTGTTCCTTGATGCAACCGGCACTATGCCGGAGATTCGCGCGCTGTCGATCTCGGTCCTTGCAGCGCTGACGGTTATCCTCGTAACGCCGATAATAGGGCTTGCGTCAGACCGTTTTGGTCGTCGCCCGATATTGCTTGCGTTGGCACTTGGCGGCATATTGCTGCCAACGAGCATGTTTGCAGTAATGGTTGGTGGTGGGGCGGCGACTTGGGCAGGTGCAATAATTTTGGCTGCACTTGGCGGAGCAGTAAGCGCCGTCGGCGCCGTCACGACTGCCGAGCAGTTTCCCGGCGAGGGCAGACTCAGCGGCCTTGCATTGGGCGCGACAACTGCAACGGCCATATTCGGTGGCCTCACGCCTTTGGTTGCACATCTGTTGGTGACGAACAGTGGATGGTCCGCTGCACCCGGCGCAATGATAGCATTTGTCGCATTATGCGTGATCATGGTGTTTTGGCGAATGCCTGAAACGGCGCCAGCGTGCGTGAGACATTAGGCCTTTAGTTGCTGGCGAATGTATCGCTTCCGGATGTTACCATGTCACTGCAATGGCGGCTGCCGACACGCGCGAATAGTTGCAACGTAAAGGTCACTGGTTTACGCACATGGACAGAAAATTAGCTGGGGGTGTTACGGTTGCCGGTCACAGACGAAGACATGGCTAACGCCATAACCACAAAACCCCGATGGTGGCTGATTTTGGTAGGGTTGGCCATCGTTTTGGCAGGGGCATTCCTCGCACAAAGCGTTCGGACGGCGAACGGCACAACTGTTCGCGACATACGGTTTACCGGCACGAATGGCACGGTCATGAGTGCCTTGCTGTATATCCCGAAAAACGCCACCGCTGCGACCCCGGCGCCCGGCATTCTTGCTGTGCACGGGTATCTAAACTCGCGCGAGACCCAGGACGGTTTTGCCATCGAATTTGCCCGTAGAGGCTACGTCGTTTTGTCTCTTGATCAGACCGGGCACGGCTATAGTCAGGGCGCTGCATTCTCAAATGGGTTTGGCGGCCCGGATGGACTGAAATATTTGCGATCGTTACCGATCGTCGACACCCGGCAGATTGGGTTAGAAGGACACAGCATGGGCGGCTGGACTGTTCTTGCAGCGGCCGCCGCGATGCCCACAGGTTATGCGTCGATGGTCTTGGAAGGATCTTCGACGGGCGCGCCTTTTGCTCAGGAAGGCTCAATCACATGGCCGCGCAATGTTGCGATCGTTTTTAGCCGCTATGACGAGTTCTCGAAACTGATGTGGAACGTGGACCGCGCAGAAGATGTGGCGACAAGCAGCAAGCTTCAATCATTTTTTGGTACCCAGACTCAAGTTATAGAAAATCGATTATATGGCGACATTCCGGCAGGAACCGCGCGGAAGTTATATCAGCCCGCTACGACCCATCCCGGTGATCATATCTCGACGACCGCCATTGGAAACGCGATCGATTGGTTTGGGGCTACGCTGGTCGGCGGTACACCAAGACCCGCAAGCGACCAGATTTGGTACTGGAAGGAAGTTGGCACGGGAATTGGCCTTGTCGGCTTTGTCATGATCATGCTCGGTGCGTTTGATGCGCTTATCCGATTGCCGGCTTTTGCTTCGCTAGTCGGCGTATCGAAACCGGCCTCAACAGTTCGCGACGGCGCTTGGTGGAAGGGCTTCGCGTTAAACACAGGGCTGCCCGCTTTGCTATTTTTCCCCACGTTCATTGCGGCGTTTCTCCTACTTCCCGCGTCGCCATGGCTCCCGCAGGCGGTGACGACGCAAATTACACTCTGGGCTGTAACAAGTGCTGCATTGAGCCTATTGATCGGCCGTTTCATGCGCCGCCCCGATGGCACCCATCAATCAG